>JADFUO010000348.1 GCA_015222115.1 Bacteroidota bacterium
GAAAATACATTAAACCAGTTGCTCACCGAAATGGACGGTTTTGCAACCAACACAGGTGTAATTATTCTTGCAGCAACAAACCGTGCCGATATTCTTGACATAGCATTATTGAGAGCAGGCAGATTTGACCGTCAAATCCATGTTGAATTACCCGATCTGGAAGAAAGAAAAGCAATTTTTAAAGTCCACATGGAACCGTTAAAAATTAATAAAACGGTTAATATTGATTTCCTTGCAAAACAAACACCGGGTTTCTCAGGTGCCGATATTGCCAATGTTTGTAATGAATCAGCTTTGATTGGTGCAAGAAAAAACAAAAAAGTTATTGACAAGCAGGATTTTATGGATGCAATTGACCGAATTATCGGCGGATTGGAAAAAAGAAACAAAATCATTTCACAACACGAGAAAAAAGTTATTGCATACCACGAAGCTGGCCATGCATCGGTTAGCTGGTTGCTTGAATATGCTAATCCGCTTGTTAAGGTTACAATTGTTCCCAGAGGCAAATCACTTGGTGCTGCATGGTATTTACCCGAAGAACGGCAAATTACAACCTTTGATCAAATGTTTGATGAAATGACTGCTGCTCTGGGCGGCAGAGCTTCAGAAGAGATTAATTTCGGAAAAGTTTCTACCGGTGCTTTAAACGACCTTGAAAAAGTTACTAAGCAGGCTTTTGCTATGGTTACTTATTTCGGATTAAATGAAGTAATCGGAAATATCAGTTATTATGATTCAACCGGGCAACAGGAATATTCTTTCCATAAACCATACAGTGAAAAAACTGCTGAAACCATTGATAAAGAAATAAGTAAAATGGTTGAAAAAGCATACCAAAGAGCAAAAAGCCTGTTACTAAAAAACAAATCCAAACTTGTAATATTAGCCACCCTGTTACTTGAAAAAGAAGTTATTTTTAGCGAAGATCTGGAGAAAATTTTCGGTAAAAGACCTTATGACGATAAAGGAAGTATTGAACCTGTCAAAACTGAAAAGAAATTAACGAAAAAAACAAAAAAATCATCTCCTAAAACCAACGACCAACCCGATAAAAAAACTGTTGAAAAGGAAAGTAAATCACAAGTTCCGGAAAAAGAACAAACAGACACTTTATTTTAAACTGACACTGAACGAGAATGCGAAATTATTCTAACATAAATTGCTTAAAACCAATTACTATTAGGAATCCGTATGGATTAGAAATTTAATTCAACATTCGTAAAGTTTACGATGTGTAACAAGCCCGTATGGATGCGTTTAAGTATAATCAACACTTTTAATCTTTTATGGAAGAAAGTACATCACGTGAAAAAATATTAAAACGGGTAAGAAATGCTTTAATCAGCAAATTGGATAACCCTTATCCGAATGTTGAATTTGAAAGTCCGGTTTATACACAATTGGACGACACCTTGGATGTTGCTTTTGCACAGGAATTTACAAAAGTTGCAGGAAAATTTATTTACTGCACTAATGAAATCGAATTTATAGAAAATCTGAAAATACTTATTTCTGAAAATAACTGGGATAATATATTTTGCCTTGACGAAAAAATTCAATCTTTATTATCTAATGGCGGAATAGCCTTTAAATCAAGCGAAAAAGATTTCCTTGATATTAATGTGGGAATTACCAGATGTGAATATTTAATTGCACGACTTGGAAGTGTTATGGTTTCATCAGGACAAAAATCAGGCAGAAGGTTGAATGTTTATCCCGAAACCCATATTGTGATGGCTTACACTTCGCAATTGGTTCCCGATTTAAAAGATGCACTGAAAAAAATAAAGAAAAAATACAAAAATAAATTACCTTCAATGATCTCGGTAATTACAGGACCTAGCAGAACGGCAGATATTGAAAAAACACTTGTAATGGGCGCACACGGACCTGAAAATATGTACGTCTTTTTAATTGAAGACAATAACATAACTTCGTAATATGATTTAAAATTGTAATAATTGACCTAATTTTCTAATTGATCTAATTGATCTAAAGAATGACCCAAAAAGACAATAGAAAATACGATTTGGAAGAAAGAACAGCAAAGTTTGGTGAAGATATTATAAAATTTTGTAAAAAAATTCCAAGAGGCCCTATCACAGATCCGCTAATAACACAACTTGTTAAAGCAGGCACTAGTGTTGGAGCTAATTATTGTGAAGCTGATGATGCAGAGAGTAAAAAAGATTTTAAACACAAAATAGGAATAGTTAAAAAAGAATCTCGTGAATCAAAGCATTTCATAAGAATGATTATAATAGCTGTTCCTGAATTAAAAGAGGAAGGACAACCATTAAAGCAGGAAGCTAAAGAACTAAATTTAATTTTCAATTCAATTTTTCGAAAAGTAAAATGAGTAAAATTAACCTAAAAAATAACCAATGACCAATAATTAAATACTAAAAGTTTAGAAATTGTAAATTGGGATTTGATTAGAAATTAGAATAATTAGGTCAATTAGAAATTTATTATGAAAGATTTAAACCAATCGCCAAACTTCGGGATGAAATTTCGATACAATAAATTAACCGGCAACTAAAATATAGAGTGAAAAACCTTATAAAAAGAACAATCACAGGAATAATATTTGTAGCTCTGATTATTGGTTCAATAATCTGGAGTCAGTATTCTTTTGTTATTCTATTTCTTGTAATCACTATATTAGGACTTTGGGAATTTTACAGTTTGGTTAAAACAACAAATTTTGCCCGTCCACAAACATTAGCCGGAATTTTTTCAGGTGGTATATTATTTATATCAATGGCATTAGTTGCCATGAATATCGCTGATTTTAAAATTTTACTGATAAATTTAGCCACAATCCCTCTTGTTTTTTTTATTGAGTTATTTTCAAAAAACAAAAATCCTTTTACAAACATATCATTTACAATACTGGGAATTATTTACATTGCTTTACCTTTTTCATTATTAAATTTCTTTTTTAACACTGGACTTATCCCCGGCGTATTTCAATATGAGATACTTTTAGGTTTTTTTATTATTTTATGGATAAATGATATATTTGCATACCTTTTAGGTTCTGCTTTTGGAAAGCATTTGCTTTTTAAAAGAATTTCACCAAAAAAAACCTGGGAGGGAAGCATAGGCGGAATGATTTTCAGCTTATGTGCAGCTTATATTATTTCATTGTTCTTTAAAGAGTTAAGCAGTATTCAATGGATTATTATTGCTTTAATTATAATTGTTTTCGGAACATTGGGCGATTTAACCGAATCAATGTTTAAAAGAAGCTTGAATATTAAAGATACAGGAAATATTTTACCAGGACACGGTGGTATTTTAGACCGTTTTGATGCTGTTTTTATGGCAGCACCGTTTGTATTAATTTATCTGATATTTATAGTTTAATATGAGAATTCATAAAGAAGGATATTTAATAATTTTTATTATGCTGTTAGCCATACTGACTATAGCTTTAATAATTAATTTATTATTTCCTGTTCAAACGATTATACATTATTTTCTTTATTTCATCGGCTTGATTTTCTTTATTTTGATTATAAGATTTTTCAGGCAACCAAACAGGACAATTGAAATTAATGATAATAATATTTTAAGTGGAGCCGACGGTAAAGTAGTGGTGATTGAAGAAGTTGAAGAAAAAGAGTATTTTAAGGATAAAAGAATACAGGTGTCGGTTTTTATGTCAGCTTTAAACGTGCATGTTAACTGGTACCCGATAAGCGGTAATATCATTTATTTTAAACATCATCCCGGAAAATATTTTGCAGCATATCATCCTAAATCATCTTCAGAAAACGAAAGAACAAGTTTTGTTATAGAAAATAGCAAACATCAATCCGTATTATCTCGTCAGATAGCAGGTTTATTGGCCAGAAGAATCGTATCTAATGCAGAAGTTGGTAAGCATGTTGTTCAGGGTGATGAAATTGGAATAATTAAATTCGGTTCGCGCTTTGACCTCCTATTGCCTGTTGATGCTAAAATTAAAGTAAAATTAAGACAGGAAGTCAGAGGAGGAAAGACCGTGATTGCAGAATTTAGTTAGGCATTTAAATGGATCTTTATTGATAATACAATTTTTCGGGTAAAAGTCCGCTGAAGCGGACTCATAGTTGTTCTGTAACTGACATTAAATCACCATTCTAAAGAATGGTGCTATTTTTATATTTTCAATTTTATTACGTTTTCACACAGTCTCTAAAGCATGGTGCTAATTTTATAATAAAGATAGCACCACGCTTCAGCGTGGTGATCAGATTAAAACAATATTATTAATAGTCCGCTTTAGCGGACTTTCTTATAGCAAATCTTCCAGTTCTTTCAGCGAATTTACCTCATAAGTAATTTCATTATTGTGAGTAATATTTTTGTAATTAACAAAAACCTGGTCAATACCTGCAGATTTTGCTCCCATTATATCAACTCTTAAATCATCACCAATCATCAGACTTTCATTAATTTTAGCTTTTGCTTTTGACAAGGCAAAGAGGAAAATTTGTTTTTCGGGTTTTTTAGTGCCTGCTTCTTCCGAAGTTATTATCTGTTTAAAATATTTTCGCAAATCCGACACATCAATTTTCTTTTGCTGAACTTCCTCAAAACCGTTAGTAATAAGGTGTAGTTTGTATTTTGGATATAAATATTCAAGTATCTCACGCGAATGAGGAAACAAATTTGTTTTCAAAGGACTGATTGTCACGTAATCATCGGCAATATTAGTTGCTAAAAATACATCATCTATTCCAAAATCATTTAAAGTAAGTTTAAAACGTTTAATGCTAAGCACTTCTTTTTTAATCTTACCCTCTCTATAATAACTCCACAATAGATCATTATGATATTTATAGGTTTTTGTAAATTTTTCAAGAGAAGGAACACCTTTTTGTTTTAGTTCATACTTATCGTAAATTTCGCTGAAAGTTTCCCTTGCATTTTTTTCAAAATCCCAGATTGTCCTGTCTAAATCAAAAAAGATGTGTCTGTATTTTTTCATAAAATATTAGTAATATAAAATCCCAAGATTATCAGCAAGATAACAAAGCGAAAAAGATAATATTAAAGATAAGATCGGTGCAGCCAACCAAACTATCCAAAACTTTCTGATAGTTTTATTAACAATAATTTTTTTCCAGCCCATTTTTGAGATTCCCAAGCCAATTATTGCCAAAGTATTTAATTGCACCAATGATGTTGGAATTCCTTTTGTAATAGATGCAAGCAGTAATAATGTTGCTGTAACAATTGAAATAATCGTAGCTTCCAATGGCCCGATATCCACAATTCCTTTACCGGTAGTTTCAATGATTTTTCTACCGAATATCGAGCTTCCAATGGCAAAACAGGGCGCTATAATCAAAGTGGAAAGTATCATTATCAAAACAAATTTATTTTCCATATCAGGATTAATATTAAGCTCATTCATTACCATAGAAGCTATAGGACCTGATGCATTTGCAACATTGTTTGAACCAATAGCAAATGAAACATAACAAGCCGAAATTATTACCAACATCCTGAGTACAGGATGATTTGTTACATCAGCAAATTTTATCACCGCCACCCGTCTCAATAACGGATAAAGATACTTACCGATACAATACATCAGAACAAAAGAAATAACAGGCAGGACAAACCATACAGGCATTATTTCATAAAATACCTTATGTGAATTAAACATATTAAAATATAATGCAGGACCACTTAGAGCAAAAACAGCCGACTGACTTGTTGATTGAGGAACTCCGATCAAATTTGCAATCAATAATGATATTGCAATTGATATCAATACAATTGTAGCGATTGTAAGAGTTATTTCATCGGCAGGCATAATGCCTTTTCCCATTGTTAAAGCAGTCTTTTTACCCGCAACTATTGCTCCGATGAATACAAATATTCCGAATAATCCGGGTATGGCAAACCGCCTGATAATATTTGATCCATAAGCTACGGAAAATGAAGGAGAAGTTCCGCTTCCTCCCATATTCATCGCCAAAAACATCCCGACTATAAAAGGAATCAGTAAATGGCTAAACATTGGTGAGATCATGATATATAAAGATTTAAATTATTTAAGTTTCGTATGTATAAAAGAAACAGGCTAAGGCTAAGGCTGAGGTCAGGTAATCGGTAATCTGTATAGCAAATTCAGCAATCCAACAACCAGAAACCATTTTGTTTGTTTTAAATATTTAAGTTTCTATTTAAACATGCGAAAATTCAGTAAATTTTTTTTCAAACGTCAAATTTATAAAAAATATTCCATTTCTCTCATAGCAGATTTGTGAAAAATAGTAACTACTCAGTTAATTAATCAATTCCTATTCTCTCCCGATAGCTATCGGGATTGAGGATAGATTTTAAAAATGGTATCCATACGGATGCCCTTTGGTTATAGGGGAAATACAGGTATAAAGGTATAAGGGGTATAAAGTCATTCGATAGTCATTCGATTGTAATTCAGTTGTAATTCAGTTGTAATTCAGTTGTAATTCAGTTGTAATTCAGTTGTAATTCAGTTGTAA
>JADFUO010000349.1 GCA_015222115.1 Bacteroidota bacterium
AGCGAAGACGAGGGACGTAATCCGTAATTATTCATAATATCCCACCGAAGCTGGTTTTATTTAGAGCCCTGTTTAATAAATAATGGAGATGCTTACATCTCATCAACCTTATCTCCTCTTAATTTCCTGAAACGTTTCCGTGCTTCAACCGAAAATAAACTTCCGGGATAGTTCGTAAGTAAATCATGGTAAAGCTCCATAGCTTTTTGTGGATTATTTAAATATTTTTCTTGCAATTCGGCACGTTTAAAAATAGCATCATCACTTAGAATGTCAAAATAATACTGTTCGGATATTTGTTGCAGGAGGCTGTCGGCTTCGGTAAATGCTCCCCGTTTCATTTGTATCTCAGCTTTTTTAAATAAAACTTCATCATTTAAGGGATGATAACCAAAAATAAAATTAATTGAATCAAGCACTTGTATAGCGAGATCATCTTTATTTTGATAAAAAAACAGGTCGGCTTTGGCAAACAACTGCAATTCTGTAGTTGTGCTATCCATATTTGTATTGTCACTTATCAATAATGATAGTTCCATTGCATCGTTGGCTATCAGTTTTGAAGTTGCGGCTTTAAGGATATCCAACTGTGCTTTTGCCCATTCAAACTCACCGATATAATAGAACAGTTTTGCATTTTTAAATTTTGCCTCATGACCAATCGGCTCGTTCTTAAATGATTTCTCAACTTGCGAATAAAGCAAGGTTGCTTCCCATACATCTCCTGAAAACAATAAAATATCAGCAAGTTCTAATTTACATTCTGCCAGTTGATACTTTGAAATATTTTTCATGAGTATGGTTTCGTTAAGAAGATTTGCAGCTTCTTCAAGTTTATTCATATAAAATGCCTGCAAATGAGCTAATTCTCTTATTAACGGAATTGTACGCGGGTTTTCTCCAAATTCATTAATGGCGGCAATATATTTCTTTTCAAGATTTAATATTTCTTTTTCGGTGTAAACAAATTTTTCTGTGGCCTTTAAAAATTCAGTATGGAGCAAACCAATCCTGCAGTTTAAATACAATGGATTATTCCTGCCTTTATTAATAATATAATTATATGCTTTAATTGCGATGTCATAATTTTTATTTGAGGCGCTTAATCCGGCTAATCCATATACTATTTTACCGTTTTCATTAAATCGCCTGTCAATTGATTTTGCCTGAATAAAAGCAAAATCAAAATCTTTTTGCTGAATTGACAGCCAGAGAAGCATTTCGGGATAAAATCTTTTTTCCGGAAATTTTTGGGTTCGGATTAATAATGATTTTCTTAAAGTTTCATCAATATTGCTTTCCGGTTCGTTGCTAATAATGGTTTGTAATTTATTTTGAACGGTTTTAATGGAATTTGCATTAAACTCAAGAAAATCAAGATATTCATTTATCATTGCCTGAAAATTTCCCGTACGGTAATATATCTGGGCAAGCTCCGGATTAAATGGATATGAATTATTTAACAGTTCCCTGCCTTTTTTGTAGGTTGTAATTGCCAGATTAAATTTATTCCTGTAAAGAAAAGTATTAGCTATTTGTGATATTTTCATTTGGTCGGGGGGGAGGCTGTTAATTACTTTTGTGAATTGTTTATCTGCTAATTCATGTTTATTTGCCATTGTATAAACAAGACCGAGGTCAATATTATACTTTGAATTTTTAGGGTTTCTTTTTATTTGTTTTTTTATGAGTTTTTCAGCTCTTTTATAATCGCCGAGCTCTATCAAACAATTTAAATAAAAAGTATAATAATTATGGCTTCGTGTATTGTTATATAGTTTTTCAAATAATTCGGCGGCTTTTTCAAATTCTTTATTGCGATAATACTGATAAGCTAATTGTGAATCGTTACTTTTTTTACCGGGCTTTTGTTGATTTACAAAAGGGGGTCGGTTTACCTGGCTTATTACAGGTAAACTTAATGTTAAAGATAACAGGAGAAATAATGAATTTAGAATGTAGAATTTAGATTTTAGAATGTAGATTTTAGAATTTAGAATTTTATTTGTCATTGTTAGTTTGATGTTTGATGTTTGACCCCGATACAGTCATGCTTCCTTATGGGGCAGGCGTTTGATAAGAAAACGTCAAGAATCCCGAGTACTCGGGACGAAATCTTAAAACACAGGAGTCCGTATGGATGACTGGGTTTTAAGATGAGTATAACGCAGTTATTGGCGTTTTCTTGCAAACA
>JADFUO010000350.1 GCA_015222115.1 Bacteroidota bacterium
AGCTACTCCCGATAGTTATCGGGACTCCACCCCGCAATATATTTTAATTTTTTTTCCTTTTTCTATTAATTCGAACTTACGACCTGGCGTACGCCCGAGCTACTCCCGATAGTTATCGGGACTCCACCCCGCAATATTTTTTATCTTTATTTTGCGAGTGCAAAGATATAATTTGTTTCTTTGTGAAGCAAACAATAATTAATAATTTTCACTATGGCACATAAAGCCGGTTTTGTAAATATTATTGGTAACCCAAACGTTGGTAAATCAACACTGATGAATGCTTTGGTCGGTGAAAAATTATCAATAATCACATCCAAAGCACAAACTACACGCCACAGGATAATGGGAATTGTTAATGGAATTGATTTTCAGATAATTTATTCTGATACTCCGGGTATTATTAAACCACATTATAAACTTCATGAATCAATGATGAAGTTTATTGAAACTGCTTTAATTGATGCAGATATTATTTTATTGGTGACCGAAGTAAATGACAAGATTAAAGATATTGAAATCCTGAAAAAAATTGAAAAATTAAATATCCCAATATTGGTTTTAATAAATAAAATTGACCTTTCCGACCAGCAAACTATTGAAGAACAAATCAAATTATGGAAATCCAGATTAAAAAAAGCTGATGTTATTCCAATTTCAGCTCTGGAAAAATTTAATATTAAAAAAGTGTTTGACAAAATAATTGAAAAACTGCCGGAAAATCCGCCATTTTTTCCAAAAGATGAATTAACGGATAAATCACAAAGATTTTTTGTTTCAGAAATAATACGCGAAAAAATTCTTCTAAACTATTCTAAAGAAATTCCTTACCCAATTGAAGTTGTGGTAGATGAATTTAAAGAAGATAAAAATCTAATTAGGATTAAAGCATATATTTATGTTGCACGTGATTCGCAAAAAGCAATAATTATCGGACATAAAGGAAATGCTATTAAAAAATTTGGAACTGAAGCCAGAATTGATATAGAGGATTTTATTGAAAAAAAAGTGTACCTTGAGTTAAGTGTAAAAGTTAATAAAGACTGGCGAAATAAGGAAAGTCAGCTAAAGCGGTTTGGTTATATTAATTAATTTTAACTAAATTTAATAATCTAATAATGGGAAATATTGTTGCAATTGTTGGAAGACCAAATGTAGGTAAATCCACTTTTTTCAACAGGTTAGTTGAAAGTCGTCAGGCAATTGTTGAACCTACAAGTGGTGTTACCCGCGACAGGCATTATGGAAAAACCGACTGGAACGGAATAGATTTTTCAGTAATTGACACCGGAGGATATGTAGTTGGTTCTAATGACATTTTTGAGGAAGAAATAAGAAAACAGATAGCTTTTGCAATTGATGAAGCTGATGTCATCATATTTATGGTTGATGTAAAAGAAGGATTAACCGGTATGGACGAAGATGTTGCCAATATCCTCAGAAAATCTGAAAAAAAAGTATTTTTAGTTGTAAATAAAGTTGATAGCAATAAACGACTTATTGATGCCAACGAATTTTATCAACTCGGATTTGATAAAATTTATTGCATCTCTTCAATAAACGGCAGCGGAACAGGTGATTTGCTTGATGATGTGGTAAAAGAATTCCCCGAAACAAAAAAAGAACAAATACCCGATCTCCCAAAATATGCTGTTGTCGGCAGACCTAATGTTGGAAAATCCTCATTTATCAATGTTTTATTAGGAGATGAACGAAACATTGTTACGCCTGTGGCAGGAACAACACGCGATTCAATTTATACACGATACAACAGCTTTGGATTTGATTTTATGTTAGTTGATACAGCAGGTTTACGAAAAAAAGGAAAGGTTTATGAAAATATTGAATTTTACTCCGTGATGCGTTCCATCAGGGCTATTGAAAATAGTGATGTTTGTCTTTTATTAGTGGACGCCAGAGATGGCTTTGAAGGACAGGACTTGAATATTTTTCATCTTGCCGAGAAAAACAAAAAAGGAGTCGTAATTGTTGTAAACAAATGGGATTTAATAAATAAAGAATCAAATACTCATAAAGAATTTGAAGCAAAAATCAGGGAAAGAACTGCACCGTTCAAAGACGTACCGATTGTTTTTACTTCGGTAATCAACAAACAAAGGATTTTTAAGGCACTTGAGCTTGCTCATAAAGTTTACAAAAACAGAAGAAATCGTATTACTACTTCAAAACTGAATGATTTTTTGCTTCCAATAATTGAAGCCACACCTCCACCGGCAGCTTCAAGAGGCAGGTATATCAAAATCAAGTATATCACACAATTACCAACACCTTTTCCTGCATTTGTATTTTTCTGCAATTTACCTCAGGATGTTAAAGACCCATATAAACGGTTTTTGGAAAACAAAATACGTGAGAACTTTGATTTTACGGGAGTTCCGATTCAAATTTATTTCAGAAAAAAATAATATTTCAAAATATTTTAAATGGATAGCGGATTACGGATTGATAAATGGCTCTGGGCTGTAAGAATTTTCAAAACACGCAACCAGGCTGCCGATGCTTGTAAAGCCGGTAAAGTGAAAATTGACGGCAGCAATGTTAAGCCCTCAAGGGAAATAAAAATTAATGATATTATTACAGTTCAGATTGGAGCTTTAACTAAAACCATTAAAGTTACAGGCATTATCAAAAACCGTGTTTCGGCAAAATTAGCTGTTGATTATGTTGAAGACCTTACCCCTGAGGAAGAATATGAAAAACTTAAATTAATGAAAGAAGTAAATTTTGAAAAACGCGACAGGGGTTTTGGCAGACCTACAAAAAAAGAAAGAAGAATAATTACGAAACTGAAAAAATTTAAATTCTAATCAAGTAAGCAGTCAACGATTCACAGTCAGCAGTCGGTAGAAGACTGAATATCTGTATCATTTTTTTTCATAATCAATCTCTTTAATCAATCCACCTTTCTCATCCCAAAATTTCCATTTACCGACACGAGCCCCATATTCATATTTACCTTCAATATATTTTGTGCCGTTTCTGTGCCATGTTTTACCAAAGCCATCCCTCCTGCCATCTTTAAAAAAACCTTCACTCCATTTATTACCATTTTCATAGTAATATAACCATTTTCCATTCCTCTGATTGTTTTTAAAAGTTCCCTCCATCCTTATCTTATGATTTTCATAATAAGAGATTTCTTTAACCAACAAAGAATCTCCTTTAACGATTTCATAAAGTTTAACAACTTTTGGTGTACCATCCTCATAAGTTGATTCAACAACTTCATGTAATTTACCTGTGCAGGCAAATAATAATATAAAAGCAAAAAGTAAAACGAATAATTTTTTCATATTTATATGATTTTACAATTTATCTATCAAATAAAATTCTCTGACCTTTGACTGTTTCATCAAATTTGCCATTATCATAAACTAAATTTCCGTTTACAAAAGTATGCGAAATTTTTGATTTGAAAGTATGTCCTTCAAAAGGTGACCATCCACATTTATATAAAATATTTGTTTTATTAACTTTCTGACTTGCATTTAAATCAACTAAAGTTAAATCAGCCCAATACCCTTCTCTGATAAATCCGCGTTTTGTTATCTGAAAACTTATGGCCGGTGCATGGCACATTTTTTCTACGATTTTCTCCAAAGATATTTTCCCCTCGTGATAAAAATCAAGCATAGCCAATAATGAATGCTGAACCAAAGGTCCTCCTGACAGGGCTTTAAAATAAGTATTCAGTTTCTCGTCCAATGTGTGCGGAGCATGGTCAGTAGCAATTATATCAATTTTATTATTCAAAATGCCTTCAAATAAACCCTCCTGATCATTTTTAGTTTTTATTGCAGGATTCCATTTTATTTTTGTTCCGAACTTATCATAATCACCATCATTAAACCACAAATGATGCACGCATACTTCAGAGGTAATTTTTCTCTTTTCAAGCGGAATTGTTTTATCAAACAGTTCAAGTTCTTTTGCTGTTGATAAATGTAAAACATGCAAGCGGGTGTTGTGTTTTTTTGCAAGACTAAAAGCTAAAGCCGTTGATTGATAACATGCCTCTTCACTCCTTATCAATGGATGCTTTTCAACAGGAATATTTTCTCCAAACTTATCTTTGTAAAATTTTATATTCTTTTGAATAATCTCTTCATCCTCACAATGAACTACAACTAAAATCTTTGATTTTGAAAATATTTCATTTAATACATCAATATCATTCACCAGCATATTTCCGGTTGAAGCACCCATAAAAACCTTGACTCCACATACATTCCGGGGATTCGTTTTTATAATTTCTTCAATATTATCATTTGATGCTCCAATATAAAACGAATAATTTGCCAATGATTTTTCAGCAGCGATTTTATATTTATCTTCCAATAATTTATTAGTTAAAACTTTCGGAATGGTATTCGGCATTTCCATAAAGGAAGTTATGCCACCGGCAACGGCTGCTTTGCTTTCGGAATAAATATCAGCTTTATGAGTTAATCCCGGTTCCCTAAAATGCACATGGTCGTCAATCACACCCGGAATCAGGAATTTTCCATTTGCATCAATTATTGTAATATTTTTATTCTCATCCCCTCCGCATGTATTTTCATTTTTTCTGAAAATCTTTGAAATCAAGCCATTTTCAATTATCAATTCACCCTGAAAAGTTTCTCCTTCATTAACAATTTGTGCGTTGATAATATGAAAATTATTTCTCACTTCTCTACAATAAAAAGGGACTTTGTTTTACTTTATACTTTTATATTAATATCCCGATATGCTCGTTACTCGCTATCGGGATTAATTCGACTACCAAATTATACTTCGGCTTCGCCTTGTATAATTTTAGTCTCATTAACTTTTATCTTTTTTTTATTCCCTCAAACAAAACAACATAGTATCAAAATATTCATCTATTTTACCGGTTCTATCCTATTAAACAGACCTCTTAAACGCAAATCAATCACACCGAAGATCGCTTCTTTAAAAATACTTGAATTCATTTTTGATTCTCCTTCGGTTCGGTCGGTAAATATAATTGGTACTTCTACAACATTAAATCCAAGTTTCCATGTAGTGAATTTCATTTCTATTTGAAAAGCATAACCTGTAAATTTAACTTTATCAAGATTTATAGTTTCTAAAACTTTGCGTTTATAACACTTAAATCCGGCAGTAGTATCCCACACTTTCATTCTTGTAATAAATCGCACATAAGCCGAAGCATAATACGACATCAAAACCCTGCCAATAGGCCAATTCACAACATTTACGCCGGTAACGTATCGTGAACCGATTGCAAGGTCTGCACCGTTATTTGCACAAGCATCATACAAACGAATAAGGTCATCAGGATTGTGTGAGAAGTCTGCATCCATTTCAAAAATATATTCGTACCCTCTTTTTAGAGCCCACTTAAAACCATGAATGTATGCAGTACCTAAGCCCAGTTTGCCTTTTCTTTCCTCAATAAATAAACGTTCAGGGAATTCTTTTATTAAAGATTTTACAATATCCGCAGTTCCATCAGGCGAACCATCATCAACTATCAGAATATTAAATTCTTTCTCTAAAGAAAATACTTTACGAATTATTTTTTCAATATTTTCTTTTTCCTTATATGTAGGTATGATTACTAAACTATCTGACACTATCCTAAATTTTAACTTGACGAAATTAAATTATTGATTAAAAAGAAAAAAATATTTTAAGATTATTTAACGAAAAAACTACTATATGGAACTTGCAACCTGCAACAATATATCCAAAAGTAGACAATCCTGAGTACTCAGGGTAAAATTTTTGAATTAAGTACCTAATTAGTCCTTGCACGAAAACTCAGTGTTTGATAAGAAAACGTCAAGAATCCCGAGTACTCGGGATGAAATCTTAAAACACAGGAGTCCGTATGGATGACTGGGTTTTAAGATGAGTATAACGCAGTTATTGGCGTTTTCTTGCAAACA
>JADFUO010000351.1 GCA_015222115.1 Bacteroidota bacterium
TGCTTCTTGATTATGATGATGACCATACACAAAAGAAGTTAAATCTGAAAACCGAGATACTCATCCGATGACTTTTAATAACAAAATACGAAAAATAAATGAATTATGAAATCTCTTATGATGCAATATAAACTCATCCGATGACTTGGAGTCATCGGATGAGTATCAAATAACCAAATTTTATCATTATGAAAACAATTTTATCATTATTTTTTATTTTTTTATTTTGCTTAACTTCATTTGCCCAAAAAATCAAAACAGCCACAGGTGAAGCACTGATCAGGCAGGAATCAAATATGACCATTAACGATGTAAAACGCAAGGCAATGGAGCGAGCCAAAATAGACGCTATTGAAAAAACATTCGGAAGTGCTATTATTCAGGGTAACAGGACGCTTATCAAAAATCAAACAAGCGGAGAAAAAGTTGAAACCAAAACCATTTTTAATACAATCGCCGATTCTTATGTTAACGGCGAATGGCTGAAAACATTAAGCGGCCCTGATTATGAGGTAATTAACCGTGATGGAGAAATTTGGTATAAATGCACAATTAAAGGAAAAATCAGGGAAATGGAAGCCCCGAAGATAAGTTTTAAAGTATATACACTGGATTGCCCGGAACTGAAATGTAAAACAGAAAAATTTTTAGAAGACGAAAATCTTTATTTGTATTTCAAAAGTCCGGTTAACGGTTATATAAATATTTTTTTGGATGACGGAAAAGATACATACAGATTATTACCTTACAGAAATTCATCACTGGTAAATTATTTTCCAGTAAAAGCTGATAAAGAATATATCTTTTTTTCTGCTTCTCATGATTATTTGAATGAAAAGCACAATATTGACGAACAAGTGTTGTATGCCGAATCGCAAAGCGACCTGAATAAAATTTATGTGATTTTTTCAGCTCAACATTTTACAAAACCTTTGCTTGAAGACAAAACACACGAACTGCTTTCGCCAGAGGACATTGCTGCAGGATACTCTTTACCGAAATCAATTTCATCAGAAGGCTTTCAATACTGGTTACAAAAATTAAAATCAAAAGATAAAGTTGTTGAATCCGATTATATTTACATCTCAATTGATAAACCGTAAAAATAAAAGTTTATAAGTTTTAGATTAAAAAAATTCCACAATTAAACCATCTATAACCAATGTATTTTAACAAAAATTTTTTTCTTGGTCTTTTATTTATTTTTCTCAATTTTCAATTTATTGCTGCTCAGCCAGAAGTTGAAGAAGAAATTATTGAGGAAGAGGAAATAACAGAAGTGGAATTAAGAAAGATTTCTCTAAATCAATTGGTTAATGAAATACTATCGTGCACTGAATCAGAATATATTCTTACTGAGGCTGAAATTATGCCCGATGAGAAAGATATTATTTTCCAGACGGACAAAATATTCTATACACCTTATGTTATAAAATCATTAAATTTTAAAAACAAATCTATTTATTTTTATGATTGTATATTTACTTTTCCTGAGAATTCCCCATTAGAATTTGAAGATTTAACATTTAATAAATTTAATTTCGTAAATTGTTGGTTTGATGTAAATTTATCAATTGAAAACTGCAGATTCAATACCAATTATCCTGTTAAAATTCATAATTGCACATTTACTGATGATTTCCGTTTTATTGGAGAAAATTCAGAAATAGAAAAGATTGAATTTGTAAACTGTACTTTTAATAAATCTCTGGATTTTGAGCTTGATGTTGAAGTTTTTTTAATGAAGGATTCAAAATTCATTGCCGACACTAATAAGTTTTTATCTGAAGATGAGGAATATACATTTTACCAGCTTAACTTTTCTGAACATAATATTGGAAATTTCTATTTAAAAAATTGTGAATTCAACAGCAAAGGATTCAAAAATCTTTATTCCATTAATTTTGAAGCTACTGAAATTGGAAAATTTTATCTTGAACAAGTTAAACTTGAGACAATTAATTTAACTAATGCAACAATAACAAAATCCCTCTTAATTGATTCACTTAAAGTTTCAGGATATATTGGAGTTCTGAATTTTGATTTCCCTTTTGAGAATTCAAATGTTCCGTGGTATAATATTAAAGGTGAGAAGTTCTGCATTTTTCAAAATATAAACTCATCGGTTCAAATACCTTATCAGCCAAAAACCGATGAAGCACTTGTAAACGAAATACTTTATAACGACCTTATAAGTGCATACAACAAATTTAATGCAATGTATCATACAAGAGGGGATATTACATCGGCTAACGGTTCTTACGTTGAAATTAAAGATATTGAAACACGCAGACTAAAATATTTATACCAAACAAACCCAAACTTTAACATTTACCTGAATTATAAACTTAATGTTTTTTTAAAATATTTCTCTGATTATGCAACAAATCCTGCAAGGTCACTTATCGTTTCACTTTATGTGATTATAATTTTCAGTGTTTTTTATTTTTTCACTTTTTCTAAATGGGATGGTATTAATTATAAATACTTTATCAGGAAATATAAATCACTGGCAATGTATTTTATGTCTGAAAAAAGTTTACAGGAATTTTATTTCAATGAAATAGAAAATGAATACCTGGATTTTAATCAATTCAAAATAAAATATCTTAATAAAAAAAATAAAATTCCATTTTTTATCAGGTTATTTGGCGCTCCGCTGTATGGTTTTTGGATGGCAAAACACAGGATTTCAATATTTGTTTATAAAAAAATCGAGATACTTGGTGGTACTTGGGATTCACTTACAATTAGCAGAAAAGTATCAGTTGGACTAATTGTTAGTTTTTTACTTTTTTTATATTTCCTGTTTGTAATCTTGATTAAAAGCATCAATGCATTTATATTAAGCTTGAATATGTTTATCATAATTGGATTTGGATTAATACCGGAAAAAGGTTTAGCCATGTATTTAGGCGTAATTGAAGGTATTATCGGCTGGTTCCTCCTTACAATTTTCACTATAACTTTGCTTAGCCAGGTGCTTCAAAGTATATAAAAATCATCATTTATATAAACTATAGTTAATAAGCAAGTTACAGAAGCAATATTTTAAAAACTTGTTAAAAAATCAGATTTTAAAAGGTAATATTATAAAACCTTTAACTTATTATATATTACCGTTATCTGATTTCTACTTGACTAAACAATTATTTTTTAGTAATTTTGTTTATACTAAATCTTAACATGTTTACGAAGTAAAAGTTGTTTAGAGTTAGTTATACCGATAGGAACAACCTTTTAAATTTGACAAAACTTGTCCGTATGGACCTGTTCCGTATCGGTATAAAAACCGAATATTTAAATTTTAAATACAAAATTATTATGAAAAAAATATTTTTTTTAACACTCGGCTTAATTTTATCAATTGGTATTAATATTACAAATGGTAAAAATTTACAGGCTTATCTTTCTACTACAACTTTTTATTCACCTACTGATGGTCCTTATATTGAGACTTATATGTCGGTATTTGGAAACAGTATAATTTTCATTAAAAAAGACAATGGCAAATTTCAAGGAACAATTGAAGTTATAATGATATTCAGAAAAGATAAAAAAATTGAAGATTTTGCCAAATATGAATTATTAAGCCCCGAAGTTGATGATACAACAAACATTAATTTCAATTTTATTGATCAACAACGGTTTGCTTTACCTAACGGCACTTATGAATTTGAATTAATTATTTCTGATAAAAACAAGGAAGATAAACCTTTTAGTATTACCGAACCTATCATTATTAATTATCCCCAGGATAAAATTTCGGTTTCAGGCATTGAACTGATTGAATCTTATACTAAAACATCCAATCCTAACATCTTAACAAAAAGCGGATATGATTTTATCCCTTATATAACTAACTTTTATCCTGAAGACATTAACAAACTTACCTTTTATTCAGAAGTTTATAATACAGAAAAAGTTTTTGGAGAAAACCATAAATTTATAATTTCTTATTTTATACAATCATTCGAAACCTCTAAGAAACTTCCTGATTATTTTAAAATCAAAAGGGAAAATACAAAACCCGTAAATATTATCTTCAATGAGTTTGATATTAGCAGATTACCTTCAGGAAATTATAAATTGGTTATTGAAGTAAGAGACAAAGAAAACAATATTGTAGCATTTAACAAATTATTCTTTCAACGCAGTAATCCAAACATACAATTTGATGTTAGTGATATTACTGCTTTAAGTGTTGAAAACAGTTTTGCAAGTAAAATTACAAGCAAGGATACTTTAAAGGAATATATACGTTCGCTTAGCCCAATATCTTCTCAAATTGAAAGAACATTTGCCTTTAAACAACTTATGAGTTCCGACCTGCAAACCATGCAACAATATTTTCTAAACTTTTGGCTAAGCCGCGATAATACAAATCCCGAACAAGCATGGCTTAATTATCTGGTAGAAGTTAATAAAGTTAATGCTGCTTACAAAACGCCTATAAAAAAAGGATATGATACTGATCGTGGAAGAGTTTACTTAAAGTATGGGCCTCCTAATATAATTACCGAAAGTTATAACGAACCGAGTGCTTATCCTTACGAAATATGGCATTATTACACACTTGGAAAAGGTCAAAGAAACAAGAAATTTGTTTTTTATACTTTAGATATTGTTACAAACGACTTTACACTTTTGCATTCTGATGCTTTTGGAGAGCTTTCAAATTACAGATGGCAGGTTGATCTTCACAGAAGAGACTTTGATCCAAGTAACCTGGACATAACAAGACCACCTGATGCATGGGGTAATAAAGCTAATGATTATTATAACATCCCACGTTAATTTCAAAACTTTTAACAAATAAATAATTTGTTTTTCAAATATTGAATTATTTTTGCATTTGTTAATGTTTTCATAACTATTGATAATCTCAATGTTTATTATTTACAATATTTTCAGGTTTTTTGCATGGTTGATTTCCAAACTTCCGTTTTGCCTGCTTTATATTATCTCAGATATTTTATATTTTTTAATCTATTATTTAGTAGGATACCGTAAAAAAGTCACTTTAAATAATTTAAGAAATTCTTTTCCGGATAAAAGCGACAAAGAAATAAAATCTATTGCTAAAAAGTTTTACAGGAATTTTTCTGATACTATCATAGAAGTTATAAAAATAAGAAGCATCACAAAAAAATCGTTAAATAAACGTGTCAGATTTAATAATTTTGAAATAATTGAAGAATTATATAAAAGAAATAAAAATGTTTTTATAACTCTAGGTCATTGCGGCAACTGGGAATGGCTGGGTCTTAACGTCTCTTTAAATGCTTTGTATTCTCCATTTGCAATAGTAAAACCCCTGAATAATCCGTTTTTCGAAAAATACATAACAAAATTAAGAACAAAATATTACAATAACCTGATACCTATCAAGCAAACTTATCGCACACTTATTAATAATAAAAATGAACTTTGTTTTGTTCTTATAGTTTCTGACCAATCACCTGCTAAAAGCGAAATTAATCACTGGACAACTTTTCTAAACCAGGAAACCCCTGTATATTTAGGTACTGAAAAAATTTCAAAAGCATTGGATTATGCGGTTGTATTTTCTGATATTCAAAGAATCAAACGTGGCTATTATGAAGTAACCGTTATGGAAATTACCGACAATCCTAAAGAAACTACCGAATATGAAATCACTGAAAAATATTATCGTTTATTAGAAGAAGCAATAAAAAAGCACCCGGATAACTGGCTGTGGTCGCACCGCCGTTGGAAACATAAAAAGGTTGATAACTAAAACTAAAGCCATCTGTAATGAAAATTATACTTTTTATAATAAATAACAATCAAGTTGGCAGTCTGCAGTCTTCAGTCGGCAAAAATTAAATTGCTGACTGCCGACTGGTGTATGAAGACTTATTTTTATAAATATTTTTGTATTAAGGAATAATTAAATATTTTGCCAAAGATAGCTATCGTCATATTAAACTGGAACGGGAAGAAATTTCTTGAAGATTTTCTTCCTTCAGTTATAAAGTACAGCATAAATGATGCTGAAATCATTATTGCTGACAATGCTTCGGAAGACGGTTCTATTGATTACTTAAAAAATAATTTCCCAAATATCAGGATAATCAAAAATAAAATTAACGAAGGTTTTTCAAAAGGATATAATGATGCATTAAAACAGGTTGAAGCAGACTATTATATTTTACTAAATTCTGATATTGAAGTTACAGATAACTGGATAAACCCTGTAATTAAATTAATGGAAAACGACAAAAAAATTGCAGCTTGTCAGCCAAAGATAAAATCATATAACAACCCTGAAAAATTTGAATATGCCGGTGCAGCAGGTGGATATATTGATAAATACGGTTATCCGTTTTGCAGAGGACGATTATTTCAAACTATTGAAAAAGACAACAAACAATATGATGATGTTGTTGAAGTATTTTGGGCTTCAGGTGCATGTATGTTTGTCAGGGCTGACCTTTATCATAAATATGGCGGTCTGGATAACGATTTTTTTGCACACATGGAAGAAATTGATTTCTGCTGGCGATTAAAAAACGAAGGTTATAAAATTATGTTCTGCCCGTATTCAACCGTTTATCATATTGGCGGTGGTACTTTGCCTAAAAGTTCCTCACGTAAAACTTATCTTAATTTCAGGAATAATTTAACATTATTATATAAAAACCTGCCAAAAAACCGGCTGTTTAAAACTTTTTGTGCCAGATTATTTTTAGATGGTGCAGCTGCATTTAAATTTTTACTTCAAGGAGGTTTCAAAGACTTTATTGCAGTTAACCGGGCACATTTCAGCTTTTACAGAAACTTTTCAAAAATCAAGCAAAAAAGAAATCAGTTAAAACAAAACAAAGTTTCTATGATATACAATTCAAATATTGCTTATGATTATTTCATCAAAAGAAAAAAATATTTCTTTGAACTTAATTCAGATAAGTTTGAGATAAAAACGATTATCTAACTTCCGTATTATTAATAAAACTTTCCAGCGCCAGTCGGTAAGAATCCAAACCAAATCCGATAATCATACCTTTTGTATTCGGAGCTATAAGCGAAATATGCCTGTAATCCTCCCTTGAAAAAACATTTGAAATATGAACCTCAACAACCGGCGTCTCTATTGATTTCACTGCATCCGCTATTGCCACGGAAGTATGGGAATATCCTCCTGCATTTAAAATTATTCCATCATATAAAAATCCAACTTTATGAAGCACATCAATAATCTCACCTTCCACATTGCTTTGAAAATATTCAATTTCAATGTCGGGATAACTGCTTCGCAAGTGTTTTAAATACTCTTCAAACGAAAGAAATCCATATATTGATGGCTCGCGTTTTCCAAGTAAATTTAAATTCGGACCGTTTATTATTATGATTTGCATAACATTACAAAAATACACAAATTATTGTTAATTCATTTTATTGTTAGTATTTTTGTTAAATCCGTAGAAAAGAGGTTTGCCACGTAATGAATTTTTCAAAAGATTTCCAAACGGCTGTTAATGATTATCTGCTTTTGCTGGACAAAAAATATCCTCAAAAAGCAATACTAAAATTAATCGGCGACAGGTATGCATTAAACGGCACTGAAAGAAGCATGTTATACAGAGGAATCACTACCAGCAAAAATGCTGAAAAAAGAGCAAAAAAACTCATCTCTGAAAAAAACATAATAAATCAACCCATCCATATTGACGGGTATAATGTTTTAATAACCATTGGAAGTTACCTTAACGGAAATTTAGTTTTTATCGGAAACGACCGTTATCTGCGTGATGCCTCGGAAATTCACGGTAAGATTTTCCGTACCGAACTATTTGAGCGTGCTGTGATTTTAATTTTGGTATATCTTGAAAAATTAAAAGTTTCTGAAATCAACTTTTATCTTGATCAGCCCGTTAGCTTCAGCGGAAAATTATCTCAAAAAATCAATAAAATAATTAAAGATTATAATCTTAGCGGAAAAGCCGAAGTTTACAACTCACCCGATTATATCTTGAAAAACATTGAAGAAGGTTTTGTTGCCACAACCGACTCAACAATCATTGACAAAGCCAAACTAAATATTTTTGATATTGCACGAAATACAATCAAATATCATTTTAATCCGAATTTTATTGACATGGGTCTATTTATTTCTTAACTTTGCATAGTCAATTTTCCAATAGGGGTGCCCTAAATTAACGGGCTGAGATTATACTCTTTGAACCTGCTCCGGGTAATGCCGGCGAAGGGAGAAAGCATAACCTCCAAATAAATATTTTTCCTCTATTGATTTTTATCATTAACGCTAAAAAATCAATATCATGAAAAAATTATTAATTGTGCTGCTTTGGCTTGCAGCAATGCCTTACATGGCTTTTTCACAGTTTTCAATATCCGGTAAAGTTGTTGATAAAGAAACAAAAGAACCTTTACAGGGAGCACACATCATTATTGAAAACACATTTAAATCAACAACATCAAACAGTTCCGGCTATTATTTTATTAAAAAATTAAAAAAGGGGAATTATTCCATTAAGGTTAGTTTTATCGGATATAAAACTTTTATCAAAAAAATTAAACTTGAAAAAAATTCAGAACTTAATTTTGAGATGCTCAGCAGTCCTGTTTTAGAAGACGAAGTAATAATCACAGCAACAAGGGCTCCTGAAAAATCACCTACTACTTATAAAAATGTTTCGAAAAATGAAATACGGGATGTAAATCTAGGACAAGACCTGCCTTTTTTAATTGAAACCACACCCTCAACGGTTGTTACTTCTGATGCAGGTGCAGGGATTGGTTATACAAGCATCAGGATACGCGGAACGGATATGACAAGGATAAATGTAACAATTAATGGTATCCCTCTGAATGACCCTGAATCGCACGGTGTTTTCTGGGTGGATATGCCCGATTTTGCCTCGTCTGTTGATAATATCCAGATACAGCGAGGAGTTGGCACATCTACAAACGGAGCAGCAGCTTTCGGGGCAAGTATCAACATACAAACTCTTAAGCTGAATCCCGAACCTTACGCAGAAATTAACAGCTCTGCCGGCTCATTTAATACTTTTAAAAATAATCTCACTTTCGGAACAGGACTTATAAAAGGCAAATTCAGCTTTGACGGACGTGTATCAAAAATCACTTCCGACGGCTATATTGACAGGGCTTTCTCCGACCTTAAATCATTCTTTGTATCAGGTGCTTATTATGGTGAAAAAAGTATTTTAAAACTAAATATTTTTTCAGGCAAAGAGAAAACTTACCAGGCATGGATGGGTGTTCCTAAAGATTCACTGAAAACCAACCGCACCTATAATCCATATACTTACGATAACGAAACCGACAATTACCAGCAAGACCATTACCAACTGATTTATTCAAAAGAAATTAATAAAAATTTGCTTCTTAATACAGCTTTGCATTATACACACGGCAAAGGATATTACGAGCAATATAAGAAGAACCGGAAATTCAAGGATTATTTACTTGACACTCTTTTTATCGGTGGCGACACAATATCACGAACTAATCTTGTTCAGCAAAAATGGCTTGACAATGATTTCTATGGTTTTACATATTCCTTAAATTATAAAAAGAAAAACACTGATTTGATACTCGGTGGTGCCTGGAATAAATATAATGGAAAGCATTTTGGTAAAGTTATTTGGGCACAATTTGCCAGCAATGGCAGTATTAATCATCAATGGTATGATAATACCGGTGTAAAAACGGATTTTAACATTTTCGGGAAAATAAATTATAATTTGAATGATAAGATAAATCTTTACGGTGATGTTCAATATCGCAGAATTTATTATTCAATTGATGGCGACCATGATGACCTACGCGACATAACACAGGAACATAAATTTAATTTTTTAAATCCAAAAGCAGGTTTATATTTTGATATCAATGAAAATCACAGCACTTATTTTTCATTTGCAGTATCAAATCGTGAGCCCAGCCGCAGCGATTACCGCGATTCCGACGAAGATCATATACCAACCGGCGAAACACTTTACGATTACGAAATTGGGTATAATTTTAAATCATTGAATTTTGCCGTTGATGCCAATATGTATTATATGAATTACAAAGACCAGTTGATATTAACCGGCGAAATTAACAAGGTAGGCGACCCGATAATGACAAATGTGCCAAAAAGTTACAGGGCAGGCATTGAATTGGCTGTTGGTACAAAAATTTTACAAAATTTAAAATGGGATATAAATGCTACATTCAGCCGTAACAAAATAAAAGACTTTACAGCTTATATTGATAACTGGAGTCCGCCTTACAAACAAATCACAGAGGATTCAGGCGAAACTTATCTTTCATTTTCACCCGATATAATTGCTGGCAGCATAATAAGTTACAAACCAATAAATAATTTGAATATCAGCTTTATTTCAAAATATGTTAGCAGGCAATACATTGATAATACTTCAAATAAATACAGGAGTCTTGACCCGTATTTTGTAAATAATCTGATAATTAATTATAGCTTCAAAACAAGGTTCATTAAAGAAATCGGTTTTCAGTTAATGATTAATAATATTTTTAACGAAAAATACGAAACCAATGCCTGGGTATATCGTTATTATTACGAAGACAAAGAATATATGATGGACGGTTATTTCCCACAGGCAGGAATTAATTTTCTGGCAGGGATAAATTTGAGGTTTTAGAAGTAAAGTATCTATATTATTTTCAAAAAAAGTTACAAAATAAAGTTCCGAGTACTCGGGATTGGAATTAATTAGCTGTTGCACCCTTCGACTCCGCTCAGGGTGACATCACAAAACTGTCATACCGAGTAAATATACCCGAAAAAAGGGCACACAAAGCGATATGACAAAAATTCCAAATCTCAAATTCCAAATCTTAAATAAATTTCAAATTTCAATATTCAAATTCCAAACAAAAGAGATAAGCATTTTGATTATTGGGTTTTGTGTTTTGGATATTATTTGTTTTTTGTAATTTGTTTTTTGTGATTTAATCTGAAACTTAAAAATTACTCAAAAACCATAATCATCAGACATACAACCCAATGCACTATAGTTGTCATTAGTAGCATAGTTTAGGTATCCTTCGGAACAAAAAAAACATATAACCCATAACCATTTAACCATTTAACCATCTAGCCATTTAACCATTAAATAATTTAGCTATATATAAATTTTTTACTATATTTGCAGTTATTAAATTCTTAAAATCAATATTAACATAACCTTAAAAAACTCAAAATCATGGCACAAGAAGAACTAAATTTAAAAAAAATCGTTCCGGTAGCAATAATTATTGTTGCAATAATACTGATTATTGTTTTTTGGAGCAAAATGACCATTACTATTGATGCAGGAGAAGGAGGAGTATTATTCAGAAGATTTGGTGGTGGAGTTGATACTTCCAGAACCTACGGCGAGGGATTTCATTTTTTGGCTCCATGGAACAAAATGTTCGTGTTTGAAACACGACAACAGGAAATTTCAGAAGATTTGAATGTCTTGTCTTCAAACGGTTTGGAAATAAAAGTTGATGTTTCTTGCTGGTATCAACCCACTTATTCACAACTCGGATTATTACAAAGAGATATAGGACCTGACTTTTTAAGAAGAATTATTATCCCTGCACTCAGGGCATCGGCACGAAGCGTTATAGGTCGTTATACTCCCGAGCAGATCTACTCAACAAAAAGAGATGTTATACAGGATGAAATTTATGTTGAAACAAAAAATCTTTTAGATAAAAAGTATATCCAGACAAACCAGATATTGATACGTTCAATAATTTTGCCACCTACAATTAAAAAAGCTATTGAGAGTAAATTAAAACAGGAACAAGAATCTCTTGAATACGAATTCAAGCTTCAAATAGCCAGTAAGGAAGCTGAACGCCAAAGAATTGAAGCTGACGGTAAATCCACAGCTAACAGAATACTTAGTGCAAGTTTAACTGATAAAATCTTAAGAGACAAAGGTATTGAAGCAACTCTTAGACTTGCAGAATCACCAAATTCAAAAGTTGTTATAATTGGCAGTGGTAAAGAGGGCTTGCCATTGATACTAGGGGATACTAAGTAACCGAACATTTGCATGTTTTAAAAAAAGGTATGTTTATCTTACTGTTAATTGTTAACTGTCTGGTTATTTGTAATTCAGTTGTAATTCAGTTGTAA
>JADFUO010000352.1 GCA_015222115.1 Bacteroidota bacterium
GAACGTGACTTTATAGACAGACTCTAATTAACCAGCGACACGAAGTTAGCGACACGAAGTCCATACGGATTCACTTCGTTTCATTAGCCCGCATGGGCCCGTATGGGAAACCAGCATCCAGTATCCAGCATCCAGTAACTGAACACTTAATCATCGTAAGCTTATTCATCATTTTTATTAATCATAACTTACAGTATTTAAATAATTATGAAAATATCCATAAACTTCATATCTTTGAAAACTTATTTAATAAATACAAATGGCAAGAATTTTAGTCATAGACGACGAAAAAAGTATTCGTAACACACTCCGTGAAATCCTTGAATATGAAAAATACAAAGTTGATGATGCAATAGATGGAATTGAAGGACTGGAACTGATAAATAAAAACGAATATGATGTTATTTTATGTGACATTAAAATGCCACAGATGGATGGTATTGAAGTTCTGGAAAACATACTGAAAAGCCATGACACACCCGTTATTATGATTTCCGGTCATGGGAATATTGACACAGCCGTTGAAGCCATAAAAAAAGGTGCCTTTGATTATATCTCCAAGCCGCTTGATTTGAACCGGCTTTTAATTACCATCCGAAATGCGATGGACAAATCAAGACTTATCACAGAAACCAAAGTATTAAAAAAGCAGGTAAGCAAAGCTTATGAAATGATTGGCGAATCACCTGCTATGGTTCAAATAAAGGAAATGATTGAAAAGGTTGCCCCAACTAATGCAAAAGTTTTAATTACCGGTAAAAACGGAACGGGAAAAGAATTAGTTGCCCATTGGCTTCACGAAAAAAGCAGCAGGGCAAAATCCCCGTTTATTGAAGTGAATTGTGCAGCTATCCCGTCCGAACTAATTGAAAGTAAATTATTCGGTCATGAAAAAGGTTCATTTACTTCGGCAATCAAACAGCGTAAGGGAGATTTTGAACTGGCACACGGCGGCACACTCTTTCTTGATGAAATCGGTGATATGAGCCTTTCTGCTCAGGCTAAAGTTCTGAGAGCTTTACAGGAAAATAAGATCATGCGGGTTGGAGGCGAAAAAGAAATTCCCGTTGATGTAAGAATCATTACCGCCACAAATAAAGATATAAAAAAAGAAATTGAAAATAAAAGATTCAGGGAAGACCTGTATCATCGCTTAAGTGTTATTCTTATCAATGTTCCACCGCTCAGTGAACGCAAGGAGGATATACCGCTTCTGGCAGATCATTTTATAAATGAGATATGTGCAAGCCAGGGTAAACCACCCTTAACATTTACTGATGATGCTATTTCAGAATTACAAAATATTACGTGGACAGGAAATATCCGCGAATTAAGAAATGTTATTGAACGACTTTCCATTTTATGCGATAAAACAATTACAGGCAATGATGTTAAAATGTTTGCTCAGCCACTTTTTAATTTGAGTAATTCGTAACTCGTAATCCGTAAATCGTAATTCGTAATTCGTAATCCGTAATTAATGTCATCTCGAGCGAAGACGAGAGGCGTAAACCGTAAATCAAAATATATTAACCGGTTTTATTATTTCAGCAGAATCGTTTAAAGGTGAATTTACTAATTTTGAGATTTGATATGCAGTCATTTCATTAGAAGGATATGGTTCGAGTAATTTGCTTAGTTCATCGGTGTTATTATTTTCAAGCCAGTTTTTTTCATCATTTATATTTAAAATCACCGGCATCCGCTGATGAATGTTTTTCATCAATTCATTTGGTGAAGTTGTGATTATTGCAAACGAATGTATTGGTTTTCCTTCTGCGTCTTTCCATGTATCCCAAATTCCTGCCATTGAAAAAAGAGCATCATTTTTCAGGAAGACCCTGTATGGGATTTTTTCTTTTTCTTCCCCTTTTTTCCATTCATAAAATCCATCGCTCAAAACCAGACAGCGTTTTTGTTGAAATGAATTTTTAAATGATGGTTTTTGAGTAACAGTTTCGGCTCTTGCATTTATGAGTCTATTCCCTATTAAAGGGTCTTTTGCCCAAAAAGGGATTAATCCCCAGCGTAAAAAACTTAATTTACCGGGTATAACATTTGAAATTACAGCAAGATTTTGTGAAGGTGCACAATTATAACTTGGCTTGTAATTTGATTCATCAACTTCAATATCAAATCGTTCTTCGATAATTCTTGTTAAAGGTGA
>JADFUO010000353.1 GCA_015222115.1 Bacteroidota bacterium
ACCATGTCCCTTACTAAAAATTTTTGGAGTTATTCTATCTTTTGATATTGCCTGTAGAATTCGCGGTCCGCCTAAAATTCCTCCTAAAGCAGACGATAAGGTAGCTCCCCATATACCTGCAATAACCAAAGGTGAAAACCATGCAATTTTTAATAAAAAGTTATAGTCTGAAACCAATAAATCACGGTTTACAAAAAAGGCAAATCCGAATGCAAGTAAAAGATAAATTATCAATCCAACTATAATAGCACCTAATGTTCCTATAGGTATTGATTTTTTAGGATTTTTAAGATCACCCGACATTGCAACGCCTGCTGTAAAACCTGTTACTGCCGGAAAGAAAATTGCAAAAATCAGAACAAAGGGTCTTGAGACTTCCTGACTGAATAAAACAGGAGTTTCTGGATTATATCCGGTATTTATAAAAAATCCTGCAAAAATTGATATAAGAGATAAACCGATTGCAGCTAAAATAAAGTATTGGATTTTTATTGCAATAGATGTGCTGATAAATGCAATAATTACAAGTATAATAATAACTATTGTACCGATTATTCTGATATCATTAATTGATAGCTCCAAACCGAAAAAATTCCTGATTAATCCAATCCCAAGGAAGCTCTCGCAAAAACCGATTATATATAATGCTATACTGAAAGCCGTTCCAACGAACAAAGTAATTCCGATAGCTCCACCCATTGGCAGTCCTAAACTCCTTGAAAGCATGTAATATAATCCGCCGGTTTTAATTTTTTTATCGGTGGCAATTGAAGAAATGCTTAAACCGGTAGTAACTGAAATTATATGGGCAAGTATTATTATCCCAATAGCAGCAATTAAACCTGCTTCACCAACTACCCATCCCAAACGCATATACATAATTACGCCGAGGATTGTTAATATTGAAGGAGTGAAAACACCTGCAAAAGTCCCGAATCTTTTTGGCTGTGACATTAATGATAATTAAAATTTTTGATAAAAATAATATAATATCCGAAAACTTAAGCTTAGATTAAAATTATTAATAAATTTGTGCGTTGAAAAGATAAACATTAATTAAAAATTAAATAATTTAAATTTAAGTAAAATGAAAAAATTAGTATTGTCAATTTGTGTCTTGTTATTTACATTTTTTGCAGTTAATGCTCAAAATCCTGAAGCAAAAAATCCAAATGCCCCAGAAATAACTTTTGAGAAAGTAGTTCACGATTATGGAACTATCTATCAGGGAAGTAATGGAACCTGTGAGTTTAAATTTTCAAACACAGGTAAAGAACCTTTAATTTTATCAAAACCACGTTCATCATGTGGCTGTACAGTTCCAACCTGGCCCCAACAAGCAATTCTCCCCGGAAATAATGATGTTATAAAAATTACTTATAATACAAGAAGAGTAGGAATAATTAATAAATCCGTAACAATTTATTCTAATGCAAAAAATAAATCGGTTGTTCTGAAAATTAAAGGTAAGGTAACGGCTAAGCCAAAAGAAGCATTACCTGAAAAAACAACTGATGTTGATGCTACTCCGGTTAATAAATAAGCCATAAACATGCCAAAAATTTCAAATAAAGGCAGGATGATGCCTGAATCGCCTATCAGGAAACTTGTTCCTTATGCTGATGAAGCTAAAAAGAAAGGTATAAAAGTCTATCACCTTAATATCGGACAACCCGATATTGAAACTCCTGAAGTTGCATTGAATGCCATCAGGAATTTTAAACCTAAAGTTGTTGAATACAGCCATTCGGCAGGGATTCCTTCATACCGTAAAAAGCTTGTTAATTATTATAAAAAGCATAATATTGATATAACTGCTGATGAGATAATAATCGGGGCAGGAGCTTCCGAAGCTATACTTTTTGCAATGCAAACCTGCCTTGACCCGGGTGATGAAATAATTATCCCCGAACCGTTTTATGCCAATTATAATGGCTTTGCAATAAATGCAGGAGTAGTTGTAAAACCAATATTTTCATCAATTGAAACGGGATTTGCATTACCGCCTATCGCTGATTTTGAAAAAGCAATAACCCTGAAAACCAAAGCAATTTTAATTTGTAATCCTAATAATCCTACGGGCTATCTTTATTCAAAAGAAGAATTGGAAACATTAAGGGATATTGTAAAAAAATACGATTTATATTTTATTTCCGACGAAGTTTACCGTGAATTTTGCTATGATGGGAAAAAACATTATTCAGCCATGCATCTTAAAGGAATTGAGAATAATGTAATTTTAATTGATTCGGTTTCCAAGCGTTACAGTGCTTGTGGAGTTAGAATTGGCTGCATGATATCAAAGAATAAAGAAGTTATGCAGACAGCCCTGAAATTTGCTCAGGCAAGGTTAAGTCCGCCGACATTTGGACAGGTTGCAGCCGAAGCGGCAATTGATACACCGGATTCATATTTTGACGATGTTTTGAAAGAATATCTTGCCAGGCGTGATGTTGTTGTTAAATCAATAAATAAAATCAATGGTGCATTTTGTCCGAACCCAAGCGGAGCATTTTATGTAGTTGCCAGATTACCTATTGATGATTCCGATAGATTCTGCCGGTGGCTGCTTGAGGATTTTGAATACAATAATGAAACTGTGATGCTGGCACCTGCGTCCGGCTTTTATTCAACAAAGGGAAGGGGCAAGGATGAAGTGAGAATCAGCTACGTTCTTAAAGTTGATGATTTGAAAAGTTCAATGAAATGCCTTGAGGAAGCACTGATAGTTTATCCCGGGAAAACGGACTAGAATTTTCAATCGGATATCAATGTGCCCTTCGGCTTCGCTCAGGGTGACGATTATTGCGAGTTGAAAAGATTAAAAAGTTAATAAATAAAAAAATCTGTGAAAATCTGTTTGATCAGTGTTATCCGTGTTTTGTTTTTAACACGATTAATTCCTAATTATTCAAAATCAGGATAAAGTAAGTATTTTTTTCTGATTTTTTTATACCTGTCAATATCCTCCTGCCAGCTTTTGCGGATTTCTTCTTCGCTTTTTCCTGCAATTATTTGTTCCCGCAATTCGGATGTTCCTGCTAATCTGTCGAAGTATGAATTGAAAAAATCATTTTTATCTTTAAAAAAATCATACATCTCAATTAATAAACTCAGATGGATTTTATTCATATCTTTATCTTTAAAAAAATCTTTAAGATAATATCCCCGGCAACTAACGTTTTTATATGGAGGATTTAAACTTGCACCTGGAAGACTTTTTGGATAAAAAGTAAAATC
>JADFUO010000354.1 GCA_015222115.1 Bacteroidota bacterium
CCTTTAGTGGGAATTTATAAACAAGTAGCAGAGGCAGCAGCAGTGGCAGGAAAATTCGTACTGATACTGCCTTTTGTCTTTTGTTTTATTTTCTGTTTTGATAAATCACAAAATCGCGTTGTGCTTTCAGCAGGTTTATTGTATTCAGCAATAAATTTTTAGTTTCGGATAATATTCCTAAATACAACAGGCTGTTTTTGGTTCCTGTTTCTTTGTGTTTTATTCTTCTGATTTGTGTTTTTCGGAATTCTTCAATAATATTTAGTATTTCCTGTTGTTTATCAATTATGTGATTAATCTCTGTAAATTTATTTTTTTGAATTATATCCTGAATAGTATTAAAAAATTCAGTTAATCGGTTTCTGATTTTATTCAATTCTTCAACCTGAATATAAATTAATCCTTTATGATTATTATTTATGTGTTCAAAACTCGGTTGAATTATAAATGTTATACAATGGGCAATTTCGCGAAGATAGTCAAGCACCTGAACATAATAATGCCCTGTTTCTATTGAATCTTCCTGTAATTGTATAATTGTATTATGTATATTATCCTTCAGGTATTTGGCTTTTTTATTTATTTCTTTGATTTCCTTATTAATGCTTTTAAGTTTTTTGAGATCTTCTTTTACCAAAGCCTGAATCGTTTCGTTGTATATTTTTATTGCATTATTTAAAGTATTGGCAACATTTGATGTGCATTTTTCAAAAATATTCTTACTGTTTATTTCATCTGTAGTAGTTTTATATTCTTCGCTTTTCTTTTCTCTTTTTTTATGAAAAGCATGAGTTTTAATAATTAGAATTAATGCAATAATTAATAAAATACTAATTGAGATATAATTGCCCCAGTGAATGATATAAACAATTAAAAAAGCAACTGTAAAAGCTGAAATTGCGGTAAAAAACCATCCTCCAATAACAGATAACACGCCGGTTATACGATAAACAGCGCTTTCGCGGTCCCATGCTTTGTCGGATAATGATGAACCCATTGCCACCATAAATGTTACATAGGTTGTTGATAACGGAAGTCTTAAAGAAGTAGCAAATGAAATGATTATACTGGCAACCACAAGGTTTACCGATGCACGCAACAGGTCAAATGAAGGAACATCTTTTAGATCAATTGATGGTGTTTCCGGCTTGTCAAATTGCCTGGCAATACCCTCTTGAATTCTCTTTGGAATAATATATCTTATGACATTTCCGAAATTTATTGAGCTTCTAACCAATGATCTTGAAAGCATTGATGAGCCGAAGCGTTCACTTCCTTCATCCTGGCGGCTAAGACCTATTTCAGTTTTGGTAACATAACGTGCTTTTCGCGAGAACCACAGTGCAAGCACCATAATAAAACCTGCAATAATAAGGAATATCGTTGGGCTTTTAATTTCACCTGTTAAAGCCTCCATTAAAAATGTATCGGGGCTGGCAGAGGGTTCAGATAAAAATTCTTTAAAAGATTCATAACCGGCTAACGGGACACCAATAAAGTTCACCAGATCATTACCTGCAAAAGCCATAGCCAGAGCAAAAGTTCCAACTAAAACGATAAGCTTTAAAACATTAAGTTTAATAATCCAGTTTAATAATTGAAGTAAAATAGTCCATGCTACAAAACTTGTACCTAAGATTAAAAGTGTGTTTTCTTTTATCAACAGTTTTGCTTCGTCCGACATAAATGAAGCTCCTTTTGCTCCTTTTATAAGGATAAAATATGTTATTGCAGTAATTGCAATTCCACCCCAGATCGCACCGAAGTATTTTAATCTTTTTTTATAATTAAATGAAAAAGCAATTCTTGTAATATATTGAACAAGTGCACCAATAGAAAATGCAATTACAATCGACAGTAATATTCCAAAAATAATTGCCAGTGCATTGCTTGTATTAATATATTCTCCGATGTCTTTTGCTGTTTCTGGTGAGGATGCAATCTTGATAATTGACATAGCAACTGCTGCACCTAATAATTCAAAAACTATTGAAACGGTAGTAGAAGTTGGCAGTCCGAAAGTGTTAAATGTGTCAAGGAGTATAATATCGGTTATCATTACAGCAAGGAAAATGATTATGATTTCGGAGAAGTAGAAATATTCGGGATGGAAAATCCCTTTCCTTGCCACTTCCATCATACCGCCTGAAAATGTTGCACCAACAAGTACACCAAGTGCAGCTATTATCATTATTACTTTAAATGGTGCAGCTTTTGAGCCAATTGCAGAATTCAAAAAGTTTACAGCATCGTTGCTTACTCCTACAATAAGATCGGAAATGGCAAGAATAAATAAAACGATAACTAAAACTAAATAAACGGTTTCCATTTAATTTTTTAAATAAAATTGACTGTTACAAAATTAATTAATCTGTATATATTTTATTTTAAAAGTAAAAAGAAAATTTTATAATCAAATTTGATACAATAATAAAATAATATTTAATCTGATGATAAAAAAGAAATAAAATTTAATTAACAATAATTATTCTATTAACTGCACCAACGTTTTTTAGTATATCTTCAACATCTTCAAACGAAATAAAAATATCGGTATGGCCATTTGAATAAGGAGCAATTTCATAGCTATTGTAATAAAATCCTATACCGTCTTTATTAATATAAAAATTGTTGTTTGGTTCAACTTCATCAACAAAAAAACCTGCATCTTTAAGGTTATCTTCAGGTTTAAATAAATATAATTCCCTTAATTTTTGGTTTAATATTTTGGTTAGCTTTGGTTTGTAGCCATCTTCAAAAATATCATCAATAGTAATTATATTGCCATTTTTCAGGTCAATTACATTAAATTTATTAACTTCAATTCCGTGAGCACCTCCTGTATAACCATAATCCTGGTATTCGAGCGAAAGAATAAAATCCTGATTATATCTGATGTTCATTTGTTTTATCTTTTCCCAGTTGAATGAGTTGCCACCGTTATAAATATCCTGATTTGATTTTTTATAAAGTTTAAAATATTGTTCTTCTTTTTTTATCAACATTGAATCAGGATGTATTTGCAAGAAGTTCTTTCCGAAAAAGTTTTGGGTAATAATATTTTTTACAGAATCGGAAATGTTTTTGTCGGGATAATTATTTGGATCAAACAGGGCTAATTCCAAACTTGCAACAGGTGAATTTTTCTCTTCAACAAGGCGGCATTCCGATTTTAAATAATAAACTTCAAATTGCATTGTTCCATCCGGATATTTTTCTATTAATTCAAAACTTAATTTTTTATCACTTTCTGATTTTTTCCAGTTGCCTTCAATCTTGTTCTTGCTTATAAAATTCCCTTTAAATATTGAGCCTTTGCCATTGAATTCAGTAAGCTCTATATCTCCGTTTTCGTTAATTATTCCTTGTAAAGGTATAGTCTGTCCGTAATAGATAAAATAGTTGATATCTTTATTTTCATGAAAATAGTAATAATAGTATCCTTGTATCTTACTGTTGATGCTTGAAAGGTCGGCAGTAATTTTTATATTATAATTAATATTACCTTCCATATGTTTGTAAAATTGCTTATCAGGTAAAGTTTGAGAATAAAGATTATTTGGAAGATTAAAAATAGAAAATAAAAGCAGCAACAACATAGATTGTTTCATTTGAATAATTTATTTATATTGAGTTGACAAAAATAATTTCTTATTTTGGAAATGATACAATTATTTTGAAGAAATATTGCTATTTCAATTAATATCATGAAATTTCTGTAATTTTTTAAAAAAACTTGACAAATATAAAATAATTGTTTTACCTTTGACCGACCGTTCAGTCATAAAAAAGTTAAAAGTTATATGTTAATTGTTAAAAGTTACTAATCTAAACATATATCTTATAACTTATAACATACAAGCTAAAAATGATGAAACTCAACAGTAACAATAAATCAGGTAAAATAACATCAAAATACTAATAATAATGTCACCACGAAGCAAAAAACAATTTGAACAAATTCGTAAAAGTAAAAAAGCCCTTATAATAGAAAAGGCATTAGAACTTTTTGCAAATAATGGATTTCATAATACTTCAATAAATATGATTGCTTCCGGAGCTGGTATTTCAAAAGGGTTAATTTATAATTATTTTAACAGTAAGGAAGACTTGATAAAAGAAATTGTTTTCAAAGGAATTGATGAACTAATACTTAATATTTTTGATCCGAATAAAGATGGTGTGCTTACTGATGAAGAGTTTGTTTTTTTCATAAACGAATGTTTTGATATTTTAAAGAAAAAAATTGAATTTTGGAAATTGTATTTTGCAATAATAATACAACCGAATGTTATGAAATTGGTTGAACGAAAATTATTTGAATTAGTAAGTCCGTTATTTATTATACTTGAAAAATATTTTAAAGCAAAAGGAATAAAAAACCCCAAGGCTGAGGCAAGATTATTCGGTGCAATAATGGATGGTATTAGCTTGAATTACATTGTTGACCCTGATAATTTTCCTCTTGATACTATAAAAGATATAATAATTGAAAAATATTCGTAGCAATGAAAAATCTAAAGATTAAAAAATTAATTCTAAGCATCTTAATCGTCTTAACATTGGTGATTAACATAAATGCACAAGAAAATTTAACAGCAAAACAGGTTGTGAAAAATGCCAAAGACTTGTTTTTAGGAAAATCAAGTATCAGCGATATGACCATGACAATAATTCGTCCCGAATGGAAAAGGTCGATATCAATGCAAAACTGGTCGCTGGGAAGTGACTATTATATGATATTAATAACTGCACCTGCCCGCGATAAAGGACAGGTTTTTATGAAGAGAACATCGGATATGTGGAATTGGATGCCCTCAATTGACAGGATGATAAAAATACCACCTTCAATGATGATGCAGTCATGGATGGGCTCGGACTTTACAAATGAAGACCTGATGAAAGAAAATTCTATTATTACCGATTATACTCATAAATTTATCGGTAACGATACAATTGAAAACTACAATTGTTATATAATAGAATTAATTCCTTTTCCCGAAGCCCCTGTAGTTTGGGGGAAGATAATCATGTGGATAGCCAAAAAAGAATTTTACCAGCTAAAAGCGGAATATTATGATGATAATAAAAAACTTATAAATTTGGAAACTTGTACTGATATCAAAAAAATGGGCGACAGAAGCCTGCCGACTAAACTTATAATGATTCCAGTAAATAAAAAAAGACAAAAAACCATAATAGACATTACATATCAGAAATTTAATATTCCAACTATTAATGAGGATTTCTTTTCACAGCAAATGATGAAAAGATTGCGGGAAAGAAGAGATTAAGGAATAATGGGATGAGAGAAAAATGAAATAATAAAAAATGAAAACATTAATCAAAATAGCATGGCGGAATCTTTGGCGGAATAAAAAAAGGACATTTATTACTACCGCATCAATTTTGCTGGCTGTTTTTCTGGCAATGTTTATGCGTTCAATGCAAATTGGCAGTTATGACAATATGATACTGGCAGGAATAACCGAGGTTGGATATATACAAATACATGACAGTGGTTATTGGGATAACCGGTCAATTAACCATTCCTTTATTTATTCGGAAACTCTTAAAGAAAAAATCAAAAAAGTAAAAAATGTCAGTTCTTTAATTCCCCGATTAGAAACATTTGCTTTAGGATCTTATGGTGAACAAACCAAAGGTGTTATGCTTATCGGTACAGATCCTGAAATAGAAAATAACCAAACTAACTTAGCCAATAAAATTGTTAAAGGAAGGTATCTGAATAAAAATGATAACGGCATTCTTGTTGCTGAAAGATTAGCGAAATATCTAAAAGTAGATGTTAACGACACCCTTGTTTTATTAGGACAAGGTTTTCAGGGAATTACTGCTGCAGGCAAATACAGGATTATCGGAATATTACATTTTCTGTCACCACAAATGGACAACCAAATGGTTTATATGAGCTTGAGCAATGCACAGAATTTAATTTCCCCTTATGTACCTGATATATTATCATCGGTTTCCATTATGTTGCATAAACCTTCAAAGCTTGAGCAAACGATTGATGAATTGGAAAAATCACTTGGTAATGAATACGAAATAATTAGCTGGAGAAAAATGTTAACTGAAATAGTACAGGCAATTCAAAGTGATAATGCCGGCGGAATAATAATGCTGGCTATACTTTATATAATAATAGCTTTTGGAATATTTGGCACAGTATTGATGATGACTATGGAACGCCGCAAAGAATTTGCAGTTATGGTAGCTGTAGGTATGCGACGGGGAAAATTAACAAAGGTTGTGTTATCGGAAACTATTTTTATTGGATTTATGGGAGTAATTTCAGGTATTATTCTTAGTCTGCCGTTTTTAATTTATTTGTATTATAACCCTATACCTCTTACCGGTGAAATGGCAACCATGGCTATTGAATACAATATGGATCCCATTTTGCCATTTTCTCTGGCACCATATATTTTTGTGAATCAGGGAATCACTGTGCTGATTATCACTTTAATTGCGGCAACTTATCCTGTTATTATTATTAACAGGTTTAATATTTTAAATGCATTCAGGAGATGAAATTAGGTAACCATTCACAGAACACTGAAATTGGAAATTAGAAATTAGAAAAAATGATAAGAGTTTACGAATTATAGGTTTACCCCGTTGGATACTTATATATTGGTGGATAACTTATTATTAGAAGTTATTATCCTACGGGGTTTACAAACTATCGGAAGAATTGGTTGAATGCGTTTATCAACAGGACAAAAATATGATAATACAAATTTCTAATTTCTAATTTCAAACCGTGAACGGTTACGAAATTAGTAATACTTAAACATATAAAACTATGATCTGGTCAATATCATGGAGAAATGTTTGGCGAAACAAATTAAGAAGCCTTATAATAATAATTGCTGTTACAGTTGGTTTATTCGGAGGAATTATTTCAGCAGCATTTATGGTTGGCTGGTTGGAGCAGCGAACTGATGCTGCTATTGAATATGAAATCTCAAACATACAATTGCACAATCCTAAGTTTCTGCTGAACGAAGAAATCAATTTTACCATAAATAACCCTGACAAAATAATAAATGAAATTAATACAGTTGAAGGTGTTAAAGCTGTTTGCAAAAGAACCAAAAGCACAGCAATGGCAAGCACTGCCACTACTGGAACAGGAATTATTATTAACGGTATAAACCCTGCACAGGAAAAACAAGTTACAAAACTTTATGAAAAATTATTGCAAGGTCATTACTTTGAGAAAGATGATAAAATTCCGGCAGTTATCGGACAAAAATTAGCATCAAAATTAAATGCTTCAGTAGGTTCAAAAATCGTAATTACAATAGCAAATGTTGAAGGAATAATCACTTATGGAGCTTTCAGGGTGATTGGTATTTATAAAACAAGCAATGATATGTTTGATGAAGTTAACGTTTTTGTGAGAAATGATGAACTGATAAACCTTATTAGTTTTGATAAAAATAAAACTTCAGAAATTGCAGTTGCATTAGATGAAAACAAAGAAACCAATAAAATTGCAGAAATACTCAGGAAGAAATTCAATAAGGAAATAACTGAAGATAAATTTGTAATTCAAACATGGATTGAAATTCAGCCTACGTTGAATGCCATGAATGAAATGATGAATTATTTTTCATTTATTTTTCAAATAGTGATTTTAATTGCACTGGCATTTGGAATCGTAAACACAATGCTAATGGTTGTTATGGAACGAACACACGAAATAGGTATGCTTATGGCAATTGGCATGAATAAAAACAGGATATTTTTCATGATCATGCTTGAAACTATTTTCCTTTCAATTATTGGAGGAATAGGCGGTATTATTATCAGTTATTTTGTTGTGGGATATTTTTCAATACATGGAATTAATTTATCAATTGTTTCCGAAGGGCTTAATTCTATTGGTTTTAGCTCAATTGTTTATTTAAATATTGACTCACAATTTTACATTTTCACAGCATTGTTGGTTATTATAACGGCAATTATATCAAGCATTTATCCAGCTTGCAAAGCGCTTAAATTAAAGCCGGCGGATGCTGTCAGGGAGAATGCATAATTAAATCATAATAAAATGGGAATCATAGAAGTTAAAAATTTGCACAAAGTTTACCAGGACACCAAAGTCCCTGTAAAAGCTGTTAATGGTATTGATTTATCATTTGAAGAAGGTGAATTTACTGCTGTGGTTGGACCTTCCGGTTCAGGAAAAACTACTTTTTTGAATTTAATTGGAGGATTAGACACACCAACCGAAGGAGAAATACGTATTAACGGCGAAAATATCAGTAAATTGAAATCAAGAAAATTAATTGATTTCAGATTGCAAAACATAGGATTTGTATTTCAGTCATACAATTTAATTCCGGTTTTAACTGCAATTGAAAATGTAGCCTTTATAATGGAATTGCAGGGCAAATCAAAAGCAGAACGCAACAAGCGTGCAAAAGAATTACTAAATGCAGTTGGAATTGGTGATAAAATAAATAACCGGCCCGGTGATCTGTCAGGTGGTCAGCAACAGCGTGTATCGGTTGCAAGGGCATTAGCTTCTGAACCAAGGTTTATTTTAGCAGATGAACCCACTGCAAATCTTGATTCAAAATCAACAAACGACTTGTTAGACATAATGCAGAAGATGAACGAAGAATCAAAAATAACATTTATCTTCTCAACTCACGACCAAAGAGTTATGGATAAAGCCAGACGTATTATAACTATTGATGACGGAAAGGTAACGAGTGATGAGAATAGGAAGTAGATACTGGCAGTAGCAGTAGCAGTGGCAGTTGACAATAGACCAGTAGCAGTTGGCAATAAACAATAAAGAATAAACAATAATAAATAGACAGTTTGTAATAATGATAAAATTAAAAATTTTAATAAAGATTATTCTTCTGTTTTTTTTATTGATATTCCTTAATCAAAGCATACAAGCAAAAGGCGATATAAAGCCAAGAAATTATTCATTAAACGGTCATCTTGAAACACTTGAAACAGTTTGGATAAAAGATTTCAAAAAAAAATGGCTAACAATGAATACAATTAAAAACCGTCTGGATTTCAGATGGTATCCAACAAGTTTTTTAACAGCTCATATCGGAATGCGAAATATTATGAATTACGGACAAATGGTTGGTGAATATTATCCGTTTTTTGCCGACTATGCGATTATTGATGATGGATATTTAGACCTTACAAGATTAATTGCAAAAGACACATCATTTTTTATATATTCAACCTTTGACAGAGCTAATCTTGAATTTTCAAAAGGAAATTTTGAAGCAAAAATCGGAAGGCAAAGAATAAACTGGGGAATAAATTTAGTGTGGACTCCTAACGACATCTTTAATACTTTCAATTATTTTGATTTTGATTATATTGAACGCCCCGGTTGTGATGCCATAAAAATCCAGTATTACACAGGCATGACATCTTCCGCACAATTAGCATATAAAATTAATAAGGAAAACAAAGTTACTTTTGCAGGATTATATAAATTCAATAAATGGAATTATGATTTTCAATTTCTTGCCGGAGTTATGGAAGACGATATTGTTTTAGGTACTGGATGGTCAGGTCAAATTAAAGGAGCCGGCTTTAACGGCGAAGCAACATATTTTCTATCCAAAGAAAATTTCAGTGATTCTACCGGAGTACTAGTTGCCTCGGCAGGTATAAACTATACTTTTAAAAACAGTCTTTATATTCATGCTGCTTTTTTATTTAACAGTGCCGGAACAACTGGTCCTGCAAGTATGGGAAGCATATTAGTAAAACAAACAAATATTTCGGCAAAAAATTATACAAGAGCAAAATATTCAACTTTTGGTGAGATTTCATATCCTATCACACCTTTGATAAAAGCAAATTTATCAGGAATGTTTAACCCAAACGATAAGTCAGCTTACATAGGTCCTTCTCTTGATTTTTCTTTAACTGAAAATATTGGTTTCCTTTTAATTGGTCAGATTTTCATCGGAGATCCCGACACTGAGTTCGGAGACTATGGTAAAATGTTTTATATGCGATTAAAATGGTCTTTCTAAATAAATAATAATAAAAAGTTTTGTTATATAAAAAGATTGTACTATTTTTGCACGCCGAAATTGAAAACAAAAAAATAATATGTATTTAACAACGGAAACAAAAAAAGATATTTTTAAGAAGTACGGAAAATCGGAATTTGATACAGGATCTGCTGAAGGGCAAATTGCTTTATTTACATTCAGAGTCAAGCATCTAACTGATCATTTAAAGAAAAACAAAAAAGATCTTAATACCGAACGTTCATTGGTTAGGTTAGTTGGTAAAAGAAGAAAATTACTTGATTATCTTAAAGAAAAAGACATAGAAAGATACAGAGTAATAATTAAAAAATTAGGTATCAGAAAATAATCTTATACATTTTTAAAAACAGATGTAGAAAAGGCAATTTTGATTGCCTTTTTTTGTATACAAATTAATAAAACACACACAAATATCATGTCAAAATCAGTTATTACTAAAACATTTGAATTAGATGATGGAAGAACCATTTCAATAGAAACAGGAAAGTTAGCTAATCAGGCTGATGGAGCTGTTGTAGTTAAGATGGGTGATACTATGCTAATTGCCACGGTAGTTGCAACAAAAGAAGCAAGGGAAAATGTTGATTTTATGCCACTTACTGTTGAATATAAAGAAAAATATGCTGCAACCGGAAAATTTCCTGGTGGCTTTTTTAAAAGAGAAGCACGACCTTCAGAGTATGAAATATTAATTGCAAGATTAGTTGACAGAGCGCTTCGCCCTTTATTCCCTGATGATTTCCACGGTGACACTCAGGTAATAATTACATTAATTTCAGGAAGCAATGACACTGCACCCGACACATTGGCTGCATTAGCTGCTTCATCGGCATTAACTATTTCGGATATACCTTTTAACGGACCAATTTCTGAAGTCAGGGTGGCAAAAATTAATGGAGATTTTGTTATCAACCCTTCAATTAAAGAGATAGAAACTGCCGAACTTGACCTTATAGTAGCAGCAACTATGGATAATATTATTATGGTTGAGGGCGGGATGAAAGAAGTATCAGAAGAAGTAATGCTTGAAGCTATTAAAGTTGCTCATAATGCAATAAAAGTTCAATGCCAGGCACAGCTTGAACTGGCTGAAATGATTGAAAAGTCAAAGGTAAGAAGAGAATACAGCCACGAAGAAAATGATACTGAACTTAAAGAAGCATTAAAACGAGCTACTTACGATAAACTCTATCAAATATCAAAATCAGGTAATAATTGTAAGCATGAAAGGTCTGAAGCTTTTGAAGCAGTAAAAAACGAATTTATCAGCACCTTGTCAGAAGAGGACAAAGAAGCAAAAGCCAATCTAATTGACCGTTATTTTCATGATATTGAAAAAGAAGCAGTGAGAAATACTGTTTTAAAAGAAAAAATTCGCCTGGATGGAAGAAAATCAGATGAAATAAGACCAATATGGTGCGAAGTTGATTATCTGCCGGCTGCACACGGCTCAGCAATTTTTACTCGTGGTGAGACACAGTCGCTAGTAACTGTTACTTTAGGTACAAAACTTGATAAACAAACTATTGATGGTGCCGTATTTGAAGGTAAAAGCGATTTTCTGCTGCACTACAATTTTCCTGCATTTTCTACAGGCGAAGTAAGACCCATTCGTGGAACCAGCCGGCGTGAAATTGGTCATGGTAATCTTGCCATGCGGGCATTAAAACGCGTTATTCCTGATGATATTGAGAACCCATACACTATCAGGATTGTCTCAGATATCCTTGAATCCAACGGTTCTTCATCAATGGCTACGGTTTGCGGCGGTACACTTGCCTTAATGGATGCCGGTGTTAAAATCTCAAAACCTGTTTCGGGAATTGCTATGGGCTTGATAACTGATAATGAATCGGGTAAATATGCTATACTTTCGGATATTTTGGGTGATGAAGACCATCTTGGCGATATGGATTTTAAAATTGCAGGAACAAAAGATGGAATTACTGCCTGCCAGATGGATATTAAAGTTGAAGGGCTTTCTTTCGAAATTCTTCAGGAAGCACTTGAACAAGCCAGAAAAGGACGATTACATATACTTACCGAAATGGAAAAAACCATTTCTCAACCCCGTGAAGATTACAAACCACATGTTCCTAGAATTGAAAAAATGACAGTTCATAAGGAATTTATCGGTGCAATAATCGGTCCCGGAGGTAAAGTTATCCAGAAAATTCAAGAGGAAACCAATACAACTATAGTTATTGAAGAAGAAGGCGATCTTGGAATTATCGATATCGTATCAAGCAACAAAGAAGATATTGAAGCTGCCAAAGAAAAAATCAAACAAATAGTTGCAATTCCCGAAATTGGAAATATATACAAAGGCGTCGTTAAAAATATTGTTCCTTTTGGGGCTTTTGTTGAAATACTTCCCGGCAAAGATGGATTACTGCATATTTCTGAAATTGAATGGAGACGATTGGAAAACGTTGAAAGTGTTTTAAAAGTTGGTGATGAAATAGAAGTTAAATTGATAGGTATTGACAGCAGAACCGGTAAATTGAAGCTTTCACGAAAAGTTTTATTATCCAGACCACCGAGTAGATAAAAGTTCTGGATTTTAATATTGAGTATAGTCTAAATAGTAAGAATTTAAAATGATAGCCAATACTAACATTTTTTGTAACTTAATTAATGATATTTCGTACAATTTTTACCAATTCTAATTAATTTTTACATTATATAAATTATGAGGCAACTAAAAATTACCAAACAGGTAACGAATCGTGAAACCGCTTCATTAGATAAATACCTCCAGGAAATCGGAAGAGTGGATCTTATTACAGCAGATGAAGAAGTTTTATTAGCTCAAAAAATTAAACAGGGCGACAAGTTAGCACTGGAGAAACTTACAAATGCAAATTTGCGTTTTGTCGTTTCCGTTTCAAAACAATATCAAAATCAAGGATTAACTCTGCCCGATTTAATTAATGAAGGTAATCTCGGACTTATCAAAGCAGCTCAAAGATTTGATGAAACCAGAGGATTTAAATTCATTTCTTATGCTGTTTGGTGGATACGTCAGTCAATTTTACAGGCATTAGCTGAGCAATCACGTATTGTTCGCTTACCTCTGAATAAAATCGGTTCAATTAATAAAATTAATAAGGCTCATGCTAAACTTGAACAGAAATTTGAAAGAGAACCAAATCCTGAAGAAATTGCTGATTTGCTTGAGATTACGGAACGCGAGATAAAAGAATCAATGAAAAATGCCGGTCGTCATATTTCCATGGATGCACCTTTGATTCAGGATGAGGATAATAACTTGTATGATGTGCTTAAGATAGATGAAGGTATTACACCTGAAACCGAATTGCTTTATGAGTCGCTACGTAAAGAAATTGAAAGGGCAATTTCCACTTTAACTACTCGTGAAGCAGATGTTATAAGACTTTATTTCGGGTTAAACGGTAGTCATCCTATGACTCTTGAAGAAATTGGTGAAAAATTTGATCTGACCCGTGAAAGAGTGCGACAAATAAAAGAAAAAGCAATAAGAAGATTAAAACATACTTCGCGATGCAAAATTCTAAAAACTTATTTAGGTTAAATTCATGAATCATTTAGTCGCTCCTTCCCTCTTATCCGCCGATTTTGCAAATCTTCGTAATGATATTGAAATGGTCAATCGCAGTGAGGCTGACTGGTTTCACATTGATGTTATGGACGGTGTTTTTGTTCCGAATATTTCATTTGGTATTCCTGTAATCAAACAAATTAAAAAATATGCTCAAAAACCCCTTGATGTTCATCTGATGATAATTGATCCTGATCGTTATTTTGAAAAATTTAAAAATGCAGGTGCTGATATCATCAGCGTCCATTACGAAGCATGTACCCATTTACACAGATCAATACAGGCAATAAAATCATTAGGACTTAAAGCGGGAGTTGCCATTAACCCCCATACGAATGTCAATTTACTGGAAAATATAATTTCTGATGTTGATATTGTGTTGGTGATGTCAGTAAATCCAGGTTTTGGCGGACAAAAATTTATTAAAAACACTTATTCGAAAATTAAACAATTAAAACAAATTATCAATAAAGCAGGTTCTTCATCTTTAATTGAAGTTGACGGAGGAGTTACTTTATCAAATGCTGCTGGTTTAATAAAAGCCGGTACTAATGTTTTAGTAGCAGGTTACACTATATTTTCTTCACAAAATCCTGAAAAAACTATTTCTGAATTAAAAACAAAAGAATAATTCGTAATTTGCCTTTAAATTTTTTACTTTTGTCTTTTCCCGATAGCTATCTGGACTTTTATCTTTTTACTTTTATCTTTAATAAAATGTATACAATATTTGTAGTTTCCGATGGAACAGGAAGAACAGCCCAGCAAGCACTTAACGCAGCTTTAACACAATTTCCCAATATAACTGTTAATATTATTAAATTTTCTGAAGTCCGCACCAAAGAACAAGTGTTAAATGTAGTTGAAGAAGCAGTAAAAGCAAATGCTTCCATAGCTCATACATTGGTCAAGAATAATGTAAGACAGGCAATGGTCAGAGCCGGAAGATTGCGTAACATAGAAACCATTGACTTAATGGGGCCTCTTTTATCACGTTTAGCAGATCAGTTTGAGAATGTACCATCACAAAAACCAGGGTTATTTCATGAGATAAATAGAAATTATTTCAAGCGAATAGATTCCATGCAATTTGCATTCAATCATGATGATGGCTTGAGAACTAATGAATTGTATAAGGCAGAAATAGTTTTATTAGGGGTATCCCGCACATTTAAAACACCGCTAAGTATTTTCCTCGCTTTCAAAGGCTGGTTCGTTGCAAATGTCCCTATAATACTTGGTATACAACCACCCGATGCACTTTTTAAAATTCCAACTGAAAGAGTTTTTTGTTTAACTACAAATGCCAGGCGGTTGTCAGCACTACGTCAGGTAAGAGAAGAATATTTTGGTGGTAATACCGGTGATTACGCATCACTTGACTATGTGAGGCGTGAACTGGAATATGCCCAATCAATTTTTAACAGACAACCAAAATGGTCGGTTATTAAAGTAACCAGCAAACCTATTGAAGAAATAGCTTCTGAAATTCTGGCAATTATTGGTAAAGTAAAAATGTTTGTGGAAAGTTAAAACAATACTTGTTGTTGAAGATAGAAGGCAGAAGATCGAAGACTGCCACTGCCACTTTGCCTTCGGTTCGTCTTCACTCACAATGACTC
>JADFUO010000355.1 GCA_015222115.1 Bacteroidota bacterium
CTAATTGAAGCATTTTTGTTTGAACGCGGGAAACCGTATTTTAAATCTCCCTTAACCGGACAGCCGATTTTTGCAAGTTGTGCTCTTATCTGGTGGTGGCGGCCAGTTAATAATTCTATCTCAAGAAGATAATAATTGTTACTTGTGTTAATTAATTTGTAATTTAATTCAGCAGCTTTGGTTCCGGGTTTTTCTTTGTGAAAAGCTGTTGATTTATTTATTTTTTCGTTTTTTATTAAATAATGCTTAAGATAACCCGATTCAGCAGGAGGTTTGTTTTTTACAATTGCCCAATAAAATTTATTGATTTCACGATTTTTTATAATTGAATTTAATCTTGCAAGAGCTTTGCTTGTTTTGGCAAAAATTACAATACCGCTTGCCGGACGGTCTAACCTGTGAGCTACACCTAAAAAAACATTTCCGGGTTTATTGTGTTTGATTTTTATGTATTGTTTTATCTTTTCAACAAGGGGTTCATCACCTGTTTTATCACCCTGTACAATTTCGGAAGGACTTTTATTAATGATGATCAGATGATTATCTTCGTATAGAATCTTATTTTGAAGAAAGTAATTCATATAGAGAATTAGATTTGAGAACTCTCAAATTTATTTTTCCTTTTCCTCAGCCTCAGCCTTAGCCTCAGCCTCAATATTATTATATATTGAGCAACATTAATATTTTTATTTAAACCTTTGTAAAAAAGTTTTTCAAATTAATAGCTTAGTACTGTTCCCTTTCATTAGGAAAATTTACTGATTTAACATCTTCAATATATGCCCTGACAGACCCTTTGATCTCTTCACTAAGATTATGGTATCTTCTTAAAAACCTTGGAGAAAATTTTTGGGTAATTCCGAGCATATCGTGCAAAACCAAAACCTGACCGTCAACACCGTTGCCTGCCCCGATTCCGATTATTGGTATTTTTAATTCTTTTGTTACGCGGGCACCAAGTTTTGCAGGGATTTTTTCCAATACTATTCCAAAGCAACCTGATTTTTCAAGTAAGTGAGCGTCTTCAACTAATTTTTCAGCTTCCTTTTCATCTGTGGCTCTAACTATATAAGTTCCGAATTTATGGATTGACTGAGGTGTTAACCCAAGGTGTCCTAAAATCGGAATACCAGCTGATAATATTCTTTCAACTGATTCAACAATTTCTTTACCTCCTTCTAACTTTACAGCATCCACACCGGATTCCTTCATAATCCTGATAGCAGAATTTAATGCTTCCTTTGAGTTTCCCTGGTAGGTTCCAAAAGGCATATCAACCACTACTAAAGCTCTTGAAACAGCACGCATAACCGAAGACGCATGGTAGATCATTTCATTAAGAGTTATAGGAAGAGTGGTGGTATAACCAGCCATTACATTTGATGCAGAATCACCAACAAGAATAACATCTAATTCTGCCTCATCAAGCAACCTCGCCATTGAATAATCATAAGCTGTTAACATTGATATTTTTTCACCCTTGAGTTTCATCTCCTGTAAAATATGTGTAGTAACTTTTGTAATTATTTTTTTGTTAGCCATAATAATCTTGATTTAAAAAATTAATTTACAAAAATACTGTAAATCTATATCAAATTGAATAATTTTTACTATTTTTTACAGATGTAATAATTTATATAAAGTATTACAATTTTATTTTATATTTTTGCAGCTATGAAAAAAATAAATCTCTTATTAGTAATTTTATTCACAGGATTACTTTTTAGTGCCTGTGAGACCGATGTTGATATAATTGCCGATTATGAAGATGTAACTGTTGTTTATGGATTACTAAACCAGGATAGCATAACATATCTGAAAATCAATAAAGCTTTTTTAGGAGAAGGGAATGCCCTGATTATGGCGAAAGTTGAAGATTCAAGCAATTATACCGGAATGCTTGATGTTAAAATTGAAGAATGGGCAAGCGGCAACTTACTTAATACTTTCAAGTTGGATACAGTAACTATTGATAATAAAGAGCCGGGGTTGTTTTATAATCCGTATCAAATATTATATAAAACCGAAGAACCTTTAAATGAGGATTTTAAATACAAATTAAAAATACAAGTCGGCGAAAAACAAGTTACTTCAGAAACCGAACTTGTACATGATTTTAGTATAACCAAACCAAGTGCAGGAAGCGCTTTTATAAAGTTTACTTACACATCTAAGTCTGCTGCTGAGTGGAGATCTTCAAAAAACGGTAAAAGATATGAAGTAATAATAAGGTTTAATTTTATTGAAAAAAGTGTGAACGATCCTGATACTACATACAGGTATGTTGATTGGATTTTAGGAACAAGAAAATCCCAGTCTTTGCAGGGTGGAGAAAGCATGGAAATCGCATATTTGGGAGAAACTTTCTTTAGCATTTGTGAAAATAGTATCCCTTATGAAGACCCTGCAAAAGAAGCTGATGTTATTTTCAGGTACCCCGGAAATATTGATTTTATTTTCTCAGTTGCAGGTGAAGACCTTAATACTTACATTGAAGTTAATGAGCCATCAAACAGTATAGTTCAGGTAAAACCTGAATATTCAAATATCGTTAACGGTATTGGGGTTTTCTCGGCAAGATATAAAAAAATACGTTCCAAACTGCTTCATGCCGAATCATTTGCCTTATTGGAAGACCTAAACATTAAGTTTTATCATTTGAAATAATAAGATAATTTACCCTTAACAGTCAAAACAGCTAATCTAGATTTATGATTTACTGCAATTCCAAAATCTAAAATCCTAAATCATAAATTTTTGAATCCTGCCTTTTTGTCACAATATTTGACAGTTTTAATAAAAAAACTTATATGATATTTTATCACGCAAGAATATTTAATTGAATTTAATTTGCGTAATATCAGTTTGTTATATAACATTTACAAATATCAGTTATCATTAATAAAATTTTAAGTTAATCTGCAAAATACTGATAATTAAAAGATGGCATAATCATTGACAAGAATATGTAAAATTTAAAAAAAATTATTAATAATCAAATAAAATTATATAAAAATGGGAAAAATTATTGGAATTGATCTTGGAACAACAAATTCATGTGTTGCAGTTATGGAAGCTAGCGAACCTGTGGTTATTCCTAACAGTGAAGGAAGAAGAACCACCCCTTCAATAGTTGCATTTACAGAAAACGGTGAAAGAAAAGTTGGTGATCCTGCAAAACGACAGGCAATTACCAATCCTAAAAACACTATTTTCTCCATTAAACGATTTATGGGAGAAACTTATGATCAGGTTTTAAAAGAAGTTAAAAGAGTTCCTTTTGATGTAATAAAAGGTGATAATAATACTCCAAGAATAAAAATTGGTGACAGGAAATATTCTCCTCAGGAAATTTCGGCAATGATACTTCAAAAAATGAAGAAAACCGCTGAAGATTATCTTGGTCAGGAAATTACTGAAGCGGTAATTACCGTTCCTGCCTATTTCAGTGATTCTCAGCGTCAGGCTACAAAAGAAGCAGGTGAAATCGCCGGATTAACAGTTAAAAGAATTATCAATGAGCCTACTGCTGCTGCACTTGCTTATGGGCTGGAAAAGAAAAGCAAAGATATAAAAATTGCTGTTTTTGACCTTGGTGGAGGTACTTTTGATATATCAATCCTTGAATTAGGTGATGGTGTTTTTGAAGTAAAATCTACAAACGGAAATACACACTTGGGTGGTGATGATTTTGACTACTGCATTATTGACTGGCTTGCTGATGAGTTTCAAAAAGATGAAAATATTGATCTCAGGAAAGACCCAATGGCTTTGCAACGTTTAAAAGAAGCTGCTGAAAAAGCCAAGATTGAACTTTCCAGTTCAACAGAAACTGAAATCAATCTTCCTTACATTATGCCGGTTGACGGTATTCCAAAACATCTTGTTAAAAAACTTACACGTGCAAAATTTGAACAGCTTATTGATGACCTTGTTCGGAAAACTATTGAACCTTGTAAAATTGCATTAAAAGATGCCGGAATGACAACTGCTGATATTGACGATGTATTACTTGTTGGCGGTTCAACCCGAATTCCTGTAATCCAAAAAGTTGTAAAGGATTTCTTTAAAAGAGAACCTTCAAAAGGAGTAAATCCTGACGAAGTAGTAGCTATTGGTGCTGCTATACAAGGTGGTGTTTTAACAGGAGAAGTTAAAGATGTATTATTGCTTGATGTTACTCCGCTTTCACTTGGTATTGAGACACTTGGCGGTATTATGACAAAATTAATTGAAGCAAACACAACTATTCCTACGAAAAAATCAGAAACTTTCTCTACTGCAGCCGATAATCAACCATCTGTTGAAATTCATGTGCTTCAGGGAGAACGACCAATGGCAAGCCAAAACAAGAGTATCGGACGGTTCCATTTAGATGGAATTCCGCCTGCTCCAAGAGGAATACCTCAAATTGAAGTTACTTTTGATATTGATTCAAACGGTATTTTAAACGTATCGGCAAAAGATAAAGCCACAGGAAAATCACAAAATATTCGTATTGAAGCTTCTTCGGGATTGACAGACTCTGAAATACAAAGAATGAGAGATGAAGCTAAAGCTAATGAGGAAGCCGACAAGAAAGCAAAAGAAGAAATTGATAAATTAAACAGTGCTGATGCTTTGATATTCCAGACCGAAAAACAATTAAAAGAATATGGCGATAAACTTCCTGCAGATAAAAAAGAATCTATTGAAAAGGCTTTGGCAGAATTAAAAGAAGCACATAAAAGTAAAAATCTTGCTGCAATTGATTCAACTATGAATTCGTTAAATACAGTGTGGCAGGCTGCCAGTGAAGAGATGTATAAAAGCACTCAGGCACAAGGTCAGCCGCAGGAACAACCCGGTGCAGGACCAACTGCCGAAGAACCTAAAGGTACTTCAGGCGACGACGAAGTAACCGATGTTGACTTTGAA
>JADFUO010000356.1 GCA_015222115.1 Bacteroidota bacterium
AGAACCGAATGGCTTGTTACAATGATAAACGAAGGAATTGATATTTTTGATTATGCTCCTGTTGATATTTTCGTTACAAGCGGGCATGGCGGTGAAAATGTATGGCAATTACATTATCCGACATCAGGAAATGAAGGTTTCTTCCGTTCAAGCAATGGACAAGTATATGGAGATCCACATAGTGGTCCTAATATAAATATAAATTCTGATAACCCAAAGATATATTTCGGTCTCGGAAATTGTAATATAGGTCAGATTAATAACGGTGGTTGTATGGCTCCGTCATGGATACATACAGGCGGGGCATACCAATATACAGGTTATTTAATTGGTGAAGGCGGGAGTTCATACCAACATGGTTCAACAAAGGCTTACTTTTATAAGGTAGCAAGAAATAATACCTGGGCAGAAGCATATTTATTAGGAAATATTGCTTTTAAATTTGATTTGATAAATGGAACACCCGGAATATCAAGCCCTCCTGACCTGAATGGCTCTGCACTTTATGGAGACCCCGGTATGGAGATAAAAATGTGTAATGAAGGAGTTTTCATGCAACCTCTTTTTACTAACGAGCTTACTATTAATGAGGGAATTGATAAAGATACCGTAACATACAGAATTACTATGAACAGGGGAGGAAACCCCGGCTTCACAAGTAAATGGGGCGAACGACATCCTGCTATACTTTTACCGTTCAGAGCCGAAGATATTAATATTATCTATACTGATGCGATGGCTGTTGTAGTTGAAGATAATTTTGCTTTGATGTATATTTGGTATCAAAATCAACCGTCATTGGCTCAGGGCGAAACAAGAGAAGTCATATTTACATGTAACCATATTACTACTGATATTAACGAACCTGCAATGCCAAACAAAGACTTTGCAAATATTGTTCTTTACCAAAATTATCCAAATCCTTGTACTGAAATAACAACAATTGGATTTTCTGTTCCTGACAATACTTTTGTTACATTAAAAGTATATGACAACTTTGGCAAAGAAGTAGCGATTTTAGTAAACGGGTTACGTCCTGCCGGAAAATTCAAGGTAAATTGGGAAACAGGTGATTTGCCAAATGGAATATATTTTTATCGTCTTCAAACAGATAATATTACAAAAGTTCGCAAGGCAATTCTAATGAAATAATTTAAAAGAAGGCTGAGGCTAAGGAAAAAAGGGAAATAAGGAAATATTTTGGATTAGTAATAAATAAAAAACCTCCGCCTTAGCCTTAGCCTCAATCTTGACATCAGCCTTACAACCAAAGGAAGCGACACGAAGTTAGCCCGCATGGGTCTGTAGGAGCCTAAAAAAATAATATATCAAAAAATAAAAATATAATAAAATGAAAAAGACAAATCAGAATTTTTGGGTTGTAATAATTTTTATTGCAATTTTTTACATAGCTATTTCAACAAATATTAAAGCTCAATGGGTATTAATTGACTCTGTTTCTTTTACAGAATTAATTCCTGTGGGAGAGAAATGTTATGTTTCGGTTCAATCCGGAACAAACTATCTCGAATTGAGTCTTCCTCCAAATAATCTCACTCCTGATGCAGAAGCCGCAATAGATATTGCTCCAAACTGGCTTAAAATGGATTTAAGGGATAATTTCAGAAGACTTGATATGGAAAATCAAAATCTATATGCAGGAATAATTATTAATGCTGTATATCCTTATATTGATGAGATCTGCTTTGAAGTTGCTCATATTGCTCCGCAAACCCTTGCAAGTAATATGGCTTTACAAATATTAACAGAAAATGTGGAATCGTTATATGAAATTGCCGCTTATTTCGATTATGTAGAAATAGTTGATTACGATGGCGATGATTATTACTCCACAACTGTCTATAAAGTTTTGGAGCAGGGAAATGTTGAGGAAATAGAATTACCACGCGATATTTATTACTGGTATATTGTTCATCCGAAATTGCATAAGGAGATACCAAATTATATTAATCCCAATAACGGAAATCCGGCAAACCCGCCAACCGGCGTTTTCTGGCGCGATTATCTGATGAACCATAACGATACAGGATATCCATTACTACGAGACTATTTGGACACCTGTGACGTGTTATGGAAATGTGAACAAAATACAGTTGATAACGGTGCAGTCGGGGCTGTTACTCAATGGATCAAAGATGTTATGACTTTCCAGTCGAATCCTCATCACGACCAGCCTGTTCGTATCTACCATTTACATAAAGGAACATGCAGTGTACATTCATATCTTACATCAGGCGCAGCTCGCGCGGCATTGATCCCAACCGTTGTGGATATTATGTATAGCGACAATCATAAAATAAATGAATTTTGGGACAGACGTTGGGTTGCATGGGAACCTGTAAATACATATATCGACAACCCGGGAGGTTACGAGAACTGGGGCTGGGATGTAGCAGCAACATTCAACTGGCGTGGCGACGGTTATATATGGGATGCAACAGAAAAATATACAGCAGTATGCACACTTAATGTTAATGTTACTGATATTTGCGGAGCGAATGTTGATGGTGCAAGGATCAAGATATATAGCAGTCCTTGTGTGAGCTGGGGTTGCACTGCCGGCTGGACTGATCACAATGGTCAAAAACAATTTTACTTAGGTGATAACCGTACCTTTACAGCACAGGTTACAAGCAGCATCGGCAACTATCCGTCAAGTGGAATGGAAACCGTAATTACAAATAGTGGCGTCGGCATCTTTTATAATTGGAATGTTACCCTGCCGGGAACACTTCCTGTTATCGATGTATCTGCCGATACCCTGCCTCTAAACCCGGATGATGATTACAAAATTGTTTTAGAATACAACTTGCCAAGAGAAATTTTGTACGGTGTTAATCTTGACGATAATGATGTTTTTTCTAAATCAAATGATAACGGTCATATTGATTTCTTTATCTGTGATGAAGAGAATTTTAATAATTATACGGCAAATCAGGATTTTCTGGCATTTGAGATACATAAAAACAGCTCGGGTGGTAATATTGATTTTGTTTTGCCAAGTACAGATTCATGGTATGCTGTATTCTCGAATCAGGAAAAATTAGTGCTTACCGAAGAATTAAATGTTACAGCTTACCTTTATGAAAATTCAGGAACTAAAATATCTGAAGAAGCAAGCGAAATATCTTCAAAAATTATTCTTTATCCCAATTATCCGAATCCCTTTTCTCAGTCAACAGTAATCGGTTATCAGTTATCGGTATCCGGTAAAGTAATTTTAAAGGTATATAATATGCTTGGTAAAGAAATACGAACTTTAGTAAATGAAAAACAAACTGCCGGCACTCATTCAATTGTTTGGGATGGAACAGATGATTCGGGCAATCCGATATCCTGCGGAATTTATTTCTACAGAATTAAAACGGATAATGTTAATAAAACAGGGAAAATGTTGCTGCTAAGGTAAGTTTAGAAAGTCCGCTAAAGTGGACTATTATTAAGGTTATTTAATTCTAATCACCATCCTGAATGTTCGGGATGGTGTAAAATTTATTATAAAACTGACACTATGCTTCAGTGTTTAAGTTTAAGATTACACCTCATATCATTAGGACTTTAGTCCGTTTTCTCTTTGAATATTGCGAAAAAAACCTATTTTATTAAGTAAACACAAATGCTATGGCTATTGGGACGAGAGTAAAAGGTTCGGCTTAAGCGCCTGATATCTCCTTAATTTTTCTTCACAATTCAATAAATTATTACTTTTGAGCAGCATTATAATTAAAAACAAAAAAATAAAATAAAATGAAATCAAAAGAACTGGTTTATTTAGTTGTTGCTTTTTTATTGCTAAGCAATATTTCTGTGTTTGCACAAAAAATTAATGGCAGAGATTACTCCGTTTTTAATGAGCAACCAATTGTTTATGCAGTAGTTGTCAGACAATCAACTTATGATGATCCCAATTGGCAGGCAGTTGCCGATTCGCTTGTAGCAAAGTATCAGGGTCAATTATTTATTTGGAATAGTACACTTTATGATGTGCAGGAAGC
>JADFUO010000357.1 GCA_015222115.1 Bacteroidota bacterium
ATTATTCTCTATTAATATATCTTGAAATCCTGATCCGTAAAAAATATTATCTCCTAAAATTAAAGCTACTTTATTTTTCCCGATAAATTTTTCACCAATAACAAAAGCCTGAGCTATGCCATTCGGAATTTCCTGGACAGCATAACTGAAATTACATCCGATTTGTTTTCCGTCACCAAGTAGTTTTTCAAAGTTGGGAAGATCATGAGGAGTTGAAATAATCAGAATTTCAGAAATATCCGCCATCATTAAAACCGAAAGCGGATAATAAATCATTGGTTTATCGTAAATTGGCATTAACTGCTTGCTGACTGCAAGAGTCAAAGGATGTAATCTTGTGCCTGAACCCCCGGCTAAAATAATTCCTTTCATAATTTTTGATGTTAATATGTTTATTTATTTATTTTGTCCATTTATCCGAAGTTTTCGGGATTGAAATTTGGATATTATTTGAAATTTGGTGTTTGTATTTTGTTATTTTACAATTGATATAAGTTATCAGGCTGAGCCTCTTGTGTCAATTTGTTCAATTTCCAGTTCATTTAAATCAATATCTTCTTCTTCATCAAAAATTTCCAGTAATGGTTCTTTAAATCTTCTCGTTGTTATTCGTTTATCCAAAGTTAATATTAATGATGGAAGAATAAATAAATTAGAAAGCAGGGCAATCAATAAAGTAAATGCGACTAAATAACCCAAAGCTTCTGTCCCTCCGAATGATGATAAGGTAAAAATTCCAAATCCAAAAAACAGAACAACAGATGAATATATCATGCTGTAGCCGGTTTCGCGCAAAGCTGCAATCGCCGATTCTTTGATGTTCCAGTTGTTAAGTTTTAATTGTAAGCGGTATCTTGACAAAAAATGGATTGCATTATCAACTGAAATACCGAGAGCAATACTAAAAATCAGTATTGTAGATGGTTTTATTGATATTAAAAAAAAGCCCATCATCCCTGCTGTCATTATCTGGGGTATTAGGTTCGGGATTAACGAAATTCCTATCATCCTGGCAGAGGTAAACAGCAATGCCATTAGTAAAGAAATTACAATTAGTGCTAATAAAAGGCTTGTCATGAGGTTTTTAACTAAATAATTTGTTCCTTTTAAAAACACTACACTTGTTCCTGTGATTATTACATTGTATCTTGACGGAGGAAATATTGAATCAATTTTTGGCTTTAGCTCATCTTTAATCCGTTGAATATCTTTTGTGCCGATATTTGCCATCTGAACGCTTATTCTTGTAATCTGAAGATTAGTATCAATAAATGAATTTAAGATAGTTTTTTTCTTGGATTCAAATTTTGGAATATACGATAAAATAAAATTCTTTTCCTGATTATTAGGTAAACTATACATTTTTTCGTTGCCGTTATAAAATGCTTGTTTTGAAAATTTAATAACTTCGGCAATAGATAAGGGTTTTGAAAGTTCGGGATAAGAAGCCAAAACTTCTTGAAGTTTATCAATTTTTTTAATAGTTGAAAGTTTCATCACTCCCCTTTTTTTCTTTGTATCAATTGTGATCTCAAGGGGCATCACGCCTTTAAAATGTTTCTCTAAAAACATCAGATCAACATAAAGTGGGTCTTTATGAGGGATGTCATCAACAATATTTCCTGTTGTTTTTAATCTTGTAATCCCTATTATTCCTATGGTTATAACTATTGCAGCGATTATGTAAATTACGGTTCTGTAATTTTGAACTGTATAAACAACTCTTTCAATAATTTTTCCGACAATACTTTTTTCAAGATGTTTAATATGTCGCTTTTTGGGTGGTGGTAAATAACTGAAAAATATTGGAATTAGAAATAAAGTAAGAATAAAGGCGATTAAAATATTTATTGAAGCAACAATACCAAACTCAACAAGAATTTTATTTCCGGTAACAATAAAAGCGGCAAAACCGGCAGCAGTAGTGGCATTTGTTAAAAGATTTGCATTTCCGATCCGTTGTACTACTCTTGATAATGCTTTAACCTTGTTGCCATGACTTTTATATTCATTATGATATTTGTTTAAAAGGAAGATGCAGTTTTCAACAACAATCACGATAAGCAGGGGAGGCAATATACCGGTTAAAATTGTTATTTTATAACCTAAGAGCGATATTGTTCCTAACACCCAAACCACACTTATCCCGACAATTATCATTGTAAACAGAACAGCTTTGAACGACCTGAAAAAAATAAACAGTATTATTGAAGCTATCAGTAAAGCCATGTAAACAAAGAACTTTAGTTCATCTTCAACCTTTTTTGAAGTTATTGTTCTGATGTATGGTAAGCCAGAATAATGAACATCAATATTATATTTTTTACCAAATTCATCAACAGTGTTTTTTATATCGTAAATTAATTTAACCCTGCTTTTGGTATTCAGTTTGTCTTTATCCAGTGTTATTGCCATCAGGGTTACGTTGGATTTTTTATTAAAAAGTAATCCGTCGTAAAATTGAAGTGAATAAATTAAGTTTTTAAGACTGTCTAATTCTTTTTGGGTTTTAGGTTTTTCTGTGATAATCGGGTTTAAATTAAATTTTTTCAGACTATCATTTTTTGTAAGGGAATATATTTTAGCAATCGATATAACTTCTTCAACACCGTCAATATCTTTGATACGGTAAGTGAGGTCGTACCAATCATTGAATTCATCAAGATTAAATAATTTATCATCCTGGATTCCAACAAAAAGTACACTTCCATCCTCGCCGAATTGATCTTTGAAATTTTTATATTCTATGCTTGTTGAATCGCTATCAGGAAGCATTTTAGCCATTTCGTAGGATAATTGCACATCAAAGCTTTTATATGCCATAAATGCAGTGATCAGAGCAATGATGATTAAATTACCCAGACGATTTCTCAATATTATCCTAACCAAATACGTCCACATATTTTTATTCAAAAATGAATAATAACAGAAGAATAAAACTCTGATTAATAATTAAATGTATCGGAATTTTAAACTTACATACAATTAGTTATATTTTCGCTCTTTGATATTTTGTTTTTAGGCTAAGGCTAAGGTTTTTAACACGCACTCTCGTAATAGCATTTATACATAATCTTATCCAATAGATATATCTCAACCATTATTTATACTTATTATTTTAATTTTCTTTTCCTTAGCCTTAGCCTCAGCCTTAGCCTTTTTTCACCTGTTTTCAAATTTAGTATAAAAGTTTTTATTATTATGCATTTATAATTAATTTGCTAAGTTATGTTCTTATTTATAAAAGTATATATTTTGAAGTTAGCGAAATTAATACTTTTATTTTTACCTTTGAATAAAATTATTAAAATTAATAATTATGAAAAGAATTCAGATTTTGTTACTTATTCCGCTTTTAATTTGGGGTTGCAAATCACCAAAAAATTTAATTAAAGATGGTAATTATGATGAAGCTGTAAAAATTTTAGTTAAGAAACTATCTGTCAATCCTGATAAAGAACAAAATATTATTTATTTGAAACAGTCGTATAAAGCTGTAAATCAAAAAGACATTGACAGGATAAATTATTTAAGAAAAACCGGACAACCAAATATTTGGTATGAAGTTTATCAGCATTATGACAAACTTAAAAACCGTCAGGATTTGGTTAAAGCACTTCCTTCTGATGTTCTTTCGCAGATTGGGTTTAAATCGGTTGATTATGATAATGATGTAATTGAAGCAAAGAAAAAAGCAGCGGCTTATTTATATGCACATGCACAAATGTTACTGAAAAAAGAAGACAGGCAGAGTGCACGCCAGGCTTATGACGAGTTATTAAAGGTAAGTAAGCTTTATAATGATTATAAAGATGTAGATGCTTTGCTAAGAAGGGCATTGGTTATGGGAACGAATTATGTTTTGTTTAAAATGCAGAATAAATCAGGTGTGCCATTACCCCTGTCATTTGAAAATGAACTGATGAGCATATGCTTAGCGGATTTAGACCGTACATTTATAAATTATGATTCAAAAGCAGTTCAGGGACGCAATTACGATTATAATATTGTGGTAAACATAAGAGTGATTAATGTTTCACCCGAACAGCTTGACAGAAATCATTTTACCGAATCAAAAAAAATTCAGGACGGATGGAAATACAAATATGATAAAGACGGGAACATTGTGAAAGACAGTACAGGAAAAGCTATCAAAATACCAGAGTATAAAATAATTGAATGTTTTATTACAGAAGTTCATCAGCGGAAAACAGCAACAATGTCAGGAAGTGTTGATTATATTAATAATCATACTTCTCAGCTAATAAATACAACCCCTGTTTCTGCTACTTCGGTTTTTGAGCATCATTCCGCGATCTTTAATGGAAATTTGGATGCTTGTACACCTCAAACACTTTTACTGCTTAATAC
>JADFUO010000358.1 GCA_015222115.1 Bacteroidota bacterium
GATATTTTCAGCTCCTATCCACATCAGCTTTCCGGCGGACAAAAACAAAGGGTTATGATTGCCATGGCTTTGTCAAACAATCCTAGAATTTTAATTGCAGATGAGCCGACAACCGCTCTTGACGTAACAGTTCAAAAAACAATACTTGAACTGATGAAAAATCTGCAAAAAAAGTACGGAATGAGTATAATTTTCATCACTCATGACCTTGGCGTTATTGCCGAAATTGCCAATACGGTTTTAGTGATGTACAAAGGTAAAATCGTTGAGCGTGGTAAGCTTGAGGGCATCTTTAAAAATCCTCAGCATCCATATACCAAGGGGCTTTTAGCATGCAGACCACCATTGAATATCAGACTGAAGAAGCTTCCCGTTATTGATGATTTTCTGGAAAAGGAAAGTAAAGTAACAATCAAAGGTTTTACAAAAGATTTAATTATTTCCGAAAAGGAAAGAAAATCAGTACAAAAGAAAATATTTGAAAAAGAACCAATTTTAAGATTAAAAAATATCAAAACTTTTTTTCCGGTTAAAAAAGGGGTTTTCGGAAAAACCAAAAATTATATAAAAGCTGTTAATGATGTTAGTTTGAATGTTTACCCGGGCGAGACCTTAGGTTTAGTGGGTGAATCGGGATGTGGAAAAACCACACTCGGTCGGTCAATATTAAAACTTGTTGACACAAACGGAGGTGAAATATTATACAACGGAAAAAATATTGAAACAATATCAAAAAACGAATTAAGAAAATTACGAAAAGACCTGCAAATAATTTTTCAGGATCCTTATTCTTCATTAAATCCGAGGATAACAGTCGGTTCGGCAATTATGGAGCCAATGAAAGTTCATAAGCTTAATAAAAATGATAAAACCAGAAAATCAAAGGTCTTTGAGTTGCTTGAAAAAGTAAATCTTGATAAAAGTTATTTTTATCGCTACCCGCATGAACTTTCCGGCGGACAAAGACAGCGAATTTGTATTGCAAGGGCTTTAGCTTTAAATCCCAAATTCATTATTTGCGATGAATCGGTTTCTGCATTGGACGTTTCAATTCAGGCACAGGTATTAAACCTTTTAAATGACTTGAAAAAAGAATATGGTTTTACATATATTTTTATTTCCCACGACCTATCGGTTGTCAAATTCATGTCCGACAGAATGGCTGTAATGAAGGACGGTAAAATTGAAGAAATTGGCGACGCAGACGAGATATACAATTTTCCCAAAACCGAATACACAAAAAATTTAATTGAGGCAGTTCCGAAGGGGATTTAATAAAGGCACCTACTTTTGTAAAAACAATAATTATAAATGAAATTTGCAATCATTACCGATATTCATGGAAATTATGAGGCATTAAAATCTGTTCATAAAGATATTGTTAAGTCAAATATTGATAAAATATTTTGTTTGGGAGATATAATCGGATATGGTCCTGAACCGGAAAAAGTTATTGAATTCATAATAAATAATCATATTCCATGCACTTTTGGAAATCATGAATTAGCCATTTTTGATAACAGAATATTAAACAAATTCAATACCGACGCATTTGAATCAATTTTAATAACAAGGAAGTTAATTTCAAAAAAGTCTTTGGAAATTATCAGAAATCTACCAAGATTTATATCAAAAGATAATATATTATTTGTTCATGGATGTCCTGATAACAATGTTACCACTTATATAAATTATATGTCGGATTATGATCTGATTAGTGTTTTTTTGAAATTAAAAACAAATATTTGTTTTGTGGGTCACACTCATAAACTTAAATTATATTCTTATAACGGTTCGGAAATAACAAAAAATGATATATTCAACTGTTTCAAATTTTTAGATAAAAATCATAAACATATTGTAAATGCAGGAAGTGTCGGACAACCGAGAGACGGCAATAATAAAGCTAAATATGTAATATTTGATAACAGTAATTTCTCAATTGAAACAAGATTAATTCCTTATGATATTAAAAAAACAGCAGATATGATAATTAAATTAGGATTTCCAAAATATAATGCAGATAGATTATGGTGAAAATGTTCTCGTTAGCCAATATATATTAAAAAATAATTGTAAATTTAAAATGGTAAGAAAAAACATCAGTAAAAAAAAGAAATTAAGAGGTAAAAGTACATTTGCCGGAAGCATATTAAGTATATTTAGC
>JADFUO010000359.1 GCA_015222115.1 Bacteroidota bacterium
AACCGGATTTGGAGCTTTACAACTTTGTCTTAAAAAAACATAATTTAAAACCCGAAGAAACTTTATTTATTGATGATTCTTTTCAAAATATACCTCCTGCCCAAGAGTTGGGAATCAAAACTTATTATCTGAAACCCGAAGAAGAAATAATTGAATTGTTTGAAAATAATAAACTAAAAAAAGTTGACTAAAAGTCAACTTATCAATAAATGTTTTGTTTATCAAGCCACCATGCTAAAGATACCATGTGAAAATACAATTTTTCGGGTAAAAGTCCGCCGAAGCAGACTGATAGTTGTCCTGTAACTGACTTTAAATCACCATTCTAAAGAATGGTGCTAATCTTATATTTTCAATTTTATTACGTTTTCACACAAGCTCAAAAGTATAGTGCTAATCTCATAAGTTTCTAACCATCAAACCATATAACTCCCGATACGCTTTACCCCGTTGGACTTTTTCCAACTGGGGTCATGCTTCGCTATTGGGATCTCTCCCGAAATTTCGGGACTTCGACATTCAACCATTTACCCATTTTAATATCTCATCAAAAACCGAATAAAGTTCATCCATGCTCTCAGTGGTTACCAACTTCACCCTGAATTGTTTAAAATTCGGATAACCTTTAAAATAACTTCTGTAATGTTTTCTCATTTCAAAAATGCCTCTTCTGTCTCCTTTCCATTCAATTGATTTTTCCAAATGTTTTTTACAGATATTAACTCTTTCGTTTATGTCGGGTTGAGGAAGTATTTCGCCTGTATTCAAATAATGTTTTATTTGTTTAAATATCCACGGATTACCATAACTTCCACGACCAATCATTAAACCATCAACATTATAAGTTTCTTTGAAATGTTTAGCAATTTCAGGACTAAGGATATCGCCATTGCCAAAAACCGGAATTTTCATACGGGGATTTTTCTTAACCTCTCCAATCAATGTCCAGTCTGCTTTACCTTTATACCCCTGCACTTTGGTTCGTGCATGGATACTTATAGCTTTAATTCCAACATCCTGAAGCTTTTCAGCCACTTCAACAATATTTTTACTGTTTTCATCCCAACCGAGACGAGTTTTAACTGTAACCGGCAATTTTGTGGATTTCACTACTTCGGATGTAATTGCAACCATTTTTGGTATATCTCTAAGCATACCTGCTCCGGCACCTTTGGCAATTACTTTTTTCACAGGGCAACCCCAGTTAATGTCAATAATATCAGGCTTGGCTCGTTCGGCATATTCAGCAGCTTTAACCATTGATTCAACATTATGACCGAAAATCTGAATACCAATCGGGCGTTCTGATTCAGAAAAATCAAGTTTTTTTAAACTTTTAGTTGCATCTCTTATTAGCCCTTCTGAAGATATAAATTCAGTGTAAGTAATGTCAGCACCGAAAATTTTGCATAAATAACGGAATGGCGGGTCGCTGACATCCTCCATCGGTGCCAGCAAAATCGGGAATTCACTTATTTCAAGATTTCCAATTTTTACCATGAATATTGCAAGTTACAACAAATTTTAATATTTATAAATTCAAACTTTTATCGCCTTAGAAATATTATTCAACTTTCTTTCACAAAATTACTAATTTTACGCTTTTAAAATAATTACTCCCGATGATAAAGAGTGAACCTTTATTAAAATATTTCCCAACCTATTTAAAGTTATTGAGTTTTGGAATCCTCATTTTGATCTGTTTGCTTTTCAGTTTATTAATAGGAATTTTAACTGCTATTCCTTTTTTCGGCACGGGAGTACTTGAAAGTATTACAAGTATTGATTATTCAAATCCCGAAACAGTAAGTTTATTGAAATATATGCAGATTATAAATCAGCTTGGCTTATTTATTTTACCACCTGTTATTTTTGCTTTTCTGGCTAACCGGAATATTCCCGGATATTTGAAATTAAATCAAAAACCTAAATTACTTTCAATAATAATTGGAACCTTTATAATTTTTGCAGCAATGCCTTTTCTTCATTGGTTAAGTAATATTAATGAAATGATAAAATTCCCTGAATTTCTTTCATGGCTTGAAAACTGGATGATTGAGTCGGAAGAACAGGCTGCAAAACTCACCGAAATATTTTTAAACGTTAATACTTTTAATGGTTTTCTTTTTAATATATTAATGATAGCAATAATCCCGGGAATAGGCGAAGAATTATTGTTCAGGGGAGTACTTCTCAGGTTATTTAAAGAATGGACAAAAAATATTCATTGGGCTGTATTTATTTCTGCGGTTTTATTCAGTACATTTCATTTACAGTTTTACGGTTTTCTTCCCAGATTAATGTTAGGAATTTTACTTGGTTATATGTTTGTCTGGACAGGTTCGATATGGGTGCCAATATTTATTCATTTTATTAACAATGCAGCAGCAGTGATATTTGTTTACATAGTAAATAAAAACAAACTTGACACAAATCTTGAATCGTTTGGTGCAACTGATAACTTATGGCTTATAATCGGAAGTTTTTTAATTGTTACAGTTTTATTAACCGTTATTTATAAAAAAAGAGGAAATATACAAAATGATATTTCCTCTCATTAACATAAAAAACATTATGAAAAATTATTCTTTTTTAACAACTCTTCTCCGTGTTGAGTAGTTAATTTTAAAAGCGCTGGCTTTTCTTAGTTCCTGTTTAACATCAGTAACTACACCCATTTTAGTCTCACCGTTAACTTTTAATGAAGTTGTTAAAAATTTCCTGTCTGCTTCGTCGCGGGCTTCTCTTTCAAGAACAACGAACTCCTGAATATCACTAACAACAGCAAAATAGTCATTAAGTTGAATACGCGATTCAGTACCATAGATTTTTGACTGTATTGGTGGTCCGATATAGATATAGCTTACGAGTGATTTCTTTTCAAGCTTCTGTACTTCGGTAGCTTCCGGAAGTTTTGTTTTAACTATCAATGTAGTTTCCCTCATTACGGTAGTTACCATAAAGAAGAACAAAAGCATAAAAATAATATCAGGCAATGAAGAAGTGCTTATTGCAGGGACTTCTTTTGATACTTGTTTTTTAAATCTTGACATTTTAATTTCCTCCTACATCTTCAGGTTCAGCTTCAGAAACACGTACCGGGACAGCTTTATTGATTGCATCAATATAATCCTCATTAATCAGTTTATTATATTTTCTGCCAAATTTTTGCATTGACAGCCTATCCCGTAGTTCTTTAAAAGCAGCAGCTAATTCGTTTTGAACTTGTATATACATATTATATGAAGTTCCCCTGTCGTTTTTTAAAGAGATTATTCCTTTGGTTGTATAAACATCACCGATATAATCTATGCTTTTCAGAGTAACTTCAGGATATGCTGGGTCATCATGATGAATTGACATAAAATCTATAACATCATATTTTAATGTTCTAATATTTCCCATCTTTTTATTTACAAGCAAACGATCGCTTCTGCTTACCAGAATATTCATAATATTTCTTTCTTTAATATCAGGAATTTCCTGGTTAGGGTCAGGTGGCGGGGGCAGTTGCCTCATAATTCCGGTATCAACATCCATTGTGGTAGTAACCAGGAAGAAGATAAGGAGTAAGAAGGCTATGTCTGCCATCGAACCGGCATTTATTGCTGGAATTTTCCTTGCCATAATTATTTAGATTTAATTTTATTTAAATGCATTAACTATTCCGGTATATATCAGTGACAAAACAGTTATTCCGGTAAGAATATACATCATAATCAAACCGGCGCCAATTAATCTTGAAATATTTGCAGTAATATGCATTTTTTCATAAACAACAGCATTTGTTGCATCTGAAGCTAATAAATAGGAAATTCCAAACAGTATAATAAAACCAATCAGTACGAATAAAACCGTTAATCCTTTGCGGGGATTCTTGATAAAAAATGCTATAGGAAAACCTATTAATAATAGTACTGTTATTGCCAGTAATATATAAGCCCAATATATTACCGTATTAGTCATTGATTCTCCCTTTATATAAAATAAAACAAAGAGAATCACTGAAATGGCTAAAATGACATATAAGCTTATTTGTAATATTTTATTAAATGTATCTGTCATGATAAATTATTTTTTTGATTTATATTTAGTAAGTATATCTATGAAAGAAATAGTACTATCCTCCATGTCATTCACTATGCTGTCAACTTTTGAAATTATATAATTATAAAATACTTGAAGAATAACGGCAACTATCAAACCAAATACAGTTGTCAGAAGTGCCACTTTCATACCTCCGGCAACAATGTTTGCAGAGATATCACCGGCTGCTTCAATATCCTGGAAGGCAACGATCATACCGATTACAGTACCCATGAATCCAAGCATAGGTGCAATTGAGATGAACAATGAAATCCATGATAATCCTTTTTCAAGACGGCCCATCAAGACACTGCCATAAGAAACAATAGATTTTTCAACAATTTCAATACCTTCATTGTATCTGTCCAATCCCTGATAAAAAATACTGGCAACGGGTCCTTTTGTATCTCTACAAATTTCTTTTGCAGAATCAACACCACCGGTTTCCAAAGCCGATTCAACTTTGTTCAACAATTTTTGATTGTTGGTAGTTGCCAGGTTCAAATAAATAATTCTTTCGATACATAATGCCAAACCGAAAACCAGGGTTAATAATACTATACCCATAAATCTCCAGTCACCCTGAATAAATTGTTCTTTTAATACCTGCTGAAAACCTTGTTCTGCTTCAGGTTCAGGTTCAAGTGTTTCAACAACTGCTGCTACAGCTTCAATCATTGTTGTATCTCCTTCAGTTGCAGTCGTATCAGTTGTTAATTCGGTTTCTGTTACAGTAACATTTTCATCTTGAGCTAAAGCAACATTTGATGCACCGAAAGTTAGCATTCCTGCGATTGTTAAAAAAGCAATTAATTTTTTCATAGTCATGTTTTATTGATTTGTAATAATGAAAATTTTTTATTAATTAATTTTGGATTTTTGATTTAATTCCTGATTGGCAAATATAAAAATTTATTTTAAAATCAACAAAATTGTTAAAAAAAAGTTTTACAATAAATTTTATAAAAACGAATGCGGAGAGGAAGGGATTCGAACCCCCGGTCCCGCTGTGGCGGGACACACGCTTTCCAAGCGTGCGCCTTAAACCGCTCGGCCACCTCTCCCTGTTTTTTTTTATTTTATTTTAATTAAAACGCAAAAATAATAAAACTTGTATATACTACATGCTATAAAAATTTGAAGTTGAATTATTTTAATACCTAATTTTAAACAAATCCATCGCATTCTTAGTGGTGATTTCAGCAACTTCTTTTATTGAAATATTTTTGATTTCAGCTAACTTTTCTGCAATATAACTAATGTATGCACTCTCATTTCTTTTTCCCCTGAAAGGAACAGGAGTTAAATAAGGTGAATCAGTCTCAAGAATTATGTGCTTAAGATCAATTTTCTCAACAATTTTATCAAGACCGGAATTTTTAAAAGTTAAAACCCCGCCTATTCCAAACATAAATCCTAAATCAATAATTTTATTTGCTTCTTCCAAACTTCCGGTAAAACAATGAAAAACACCGGTCAATTCAGAAGTATTCAAATCTTTAACGATTTTGTGAATTTCTATGAACGAATAACGGGAATGAATAACTATAGGCAGATTGTTTTTTTTGGCAAGATTTATTTGATGCCTGAAAGCAATTTCCTGTTCTTTTGCAAAAGATTTATCCCAATACAGATCAATCCCGATTTCGCCGATGGCATAAAATTTTCGTTTTTCCAGCCATTGTTCTACGGTTTTTAATTCATCTTTAAAATCTGATTTAACCGAAGTCGGATGAAGTCCAATCATCGGAAAGCAATTTTTAGGAAACATATCACATAAATTGAGCATGCCCCCAATTGTTGAACTGTCAATATTTGGCAACAATATATACCTGACATTTTTCTCAATCGCAGTTGTTATTACCTTTTGCCTGTCATGGCTAAATTC
>JADFUO010000360.1 GCA_015222115.1 Bacteroidota bacterium
AGATAATTTTAAGATTAATAAGTTTATAAAATTATAAAAAAAATGCTTCTTTGTCAAGAAACGGCATTTTTTCCAAAAAAAAAACCTGCAAGTCATTATGATCTTGCAGGTTAAGGAGAAACCATGAAAACAAAAACTATTTTATAACAATTTTTTTATTAACAGTTCCTTTTTCAGTAATTAAACTAAGAATATAAATACCTTTTGAATATTGGCTTACATCAATTGTTTTTTGATAATCGCCATCAAAGTTAGTTAAATTTTCAGAATAAACAACTCCTCCTGTAATTTTCATTAATTTCATTTGAATATTCTGAGTTTTTTTAATTGTAAATTTCAGGTTTAGATTTTCGTTGGTCGGATTCGGGAAAATTGCAAAATTTTCAAAAATATCATTTTCAATAATGCCAACGTTATCAATTTCGTAGTATACTTCCCATCCGGGAGCTGTTATTGTTGAGTTTGTATTGAAAGTAATAAACATTGAACCACTGGTTGCAGTGATAGGATCAGGTATTTCATCGCCGGATAAAGTAGTTATTATAGAAGTTCCGTCATATACCATAACTTTGTCATAATCTTCTTCAGTGTTGAAAGTTGTGAAATAAAGTGTGATTGTGCCTGCATAGTCAGGTTGGATTTTCCACATGCAAACCGAACCGTTTCTATAATTAAAAGTACCGCTGCCATCGGAAAAGTCATCAGTTACTTCTGTAAGTATAGTTAAGCCGCTGCAATAAGTTGGGTATGATGATGTAAATTCAACCATAAATCCCGAAGCGGTTCCGCTTCCGCCAGATATAAAAGTTATTAATATTTTGTTTCCTGATGAAGTAATATTTGGCGGTAAACTTGAGCCGGTAAATGTTCCAAGAACAGAATCACCGGTAGATTCACCATCGTAAACAGTAATAAAGTCATTACTTTCCAAATCAAACTTTGTAAAGTATAATGTTATATCTGTAATTGAATCCTGGGATGTTTGAGGGTCAATAAGCCAGCTTGCATCCGTGTTGTTCAGGTAATCTTCAACAGGACCGCTTCCGTCAGTAAAAGAACCTGATGTATTTGTAATTACAGTTAAACCGCTGGCGTAATATGGATAGTCGGGTTCGGTTGGATAAAAATATCTGACAGTTTTTTGATGTAAATAAAATCCGTTTACATTGTAAATTGTATAATATCCATTTCCATAACCGCCCCAGCCGAAATTAAAATGGAAATTAGTTCCTTGGTATCCATCACAAACAAAGGCATGTCCTGCCATACTTGTAGTATGCCCTGAATAATATAAAGGTCTGCCTAAATCCAGTTCATCTTGTAATAATGCTATCCATTGAGATGTTGAGAAACTTGATTTCATAAGAAATTGCGCATGGTCATACCTGAAATAATCTCTTAAAGCATTGTCAACATCTTCACTAGCTGCTCCCGAACCGTTTGGAGTATAGTTCATTTCAACTGAAACTCCACAGTGGTATTGTAATTCAGCAATTGGATATGGGAATGAATTATCAATTTCGTTCATCATACCATCCCAGTTATATTCAGTTTGCCCAAAGTTTGCAGTTTGGGTTCCATAACCTGAACAGTAATAACTGTGCTGTCCTTCTCCCTGGAAAGGATAACGCCAGTAATGCATTACCTGAGACATGCAAGTAGCTACACAACCTGCATAAACATGCCCGCCTGGTCCTGCAGGGTCGGCCGGACACATGATGTTATAAGGATCATCCTGGTTCCACATTGAAGCAACAAGTGGGTCAACATCTTTATCATCAGTTACTGTGAGCAATTGTGAAATGTCATCTGTTAATAAATATTCCCATGCCTCTGATACTTCCTGGTCTGCTGTAATATTATTGGTTCTTATAAATGTTATCTGGTCAATATAACTTTCCATATAACTTCCATAATTGGTTAAACCATCTGCAGCTTTGGGATAAAAACCTTTATAAGAATATCCGATTACAGGAACAAATGCGTCTTCTGCCGATATAATAACAAAGCCGCCGTTTTCCATATCAAAAGCATAAAAAACAACTTCATTATTAACCTTTTTTACAAATGAATCTTTTATTCTAACTTCGCTGTAATTAATAGTTTGAACAAATTGATTCATCTTTTCATAATAAAAATTTACAGCAACTTTTTTTGCGTCATTTATGTCAACATTTTTTCCAAAAACAAAGCTAATTGTGCTAAAGAAGAGGATGCTGAGAAATAGTAATTTTCTTGTTTTCATAATTTATATAATTTGATTAAAAAAAATTTTGGCAAAGATATTAAAGTTTTAATTAAAAAACTGCTAAGTTGAAAAAAAATGATTGAATGTGTTGATGAATTGTTGCGTGTTGCGGGTTACGAGTTACGAGAATAAATGGTTAAATGGTTAAATTGTTGAATTGTTAAACCGGCCTGTCGGGGCAGATTGTTGCGGGTTAAAAACATTAAACTCATCTTTCGTCTCCGCTCAAGATGACCCGCTCGCGCTCGTTTTCGCCGGTAGTCGGACAAGTGTAACGAGTGCGAAATATTTTAGCGTTTGTAACGCTAATTATCAATCCTTTATTTTATTATTAACTTTTCGTTAACTTTATTTTTATCAGATGTTAAACTTAATACATAAATACCTGTTGGTAAATTTGAAATATCAATTGATATATTCTTTGTGTTGCTGAAATTTACTGATTTTTCGGTGTAAACTTCCTGTCCCTGCATATTTATAATTGACAGGTTAAAAATATCATCAACACCTGAAATAATAATATTCAGAATATCTTCAGATGGATTAGGGTATAATTTTAAATTTACCGAGCCGGTGTTTTTCTCTGAAATATTTGTTGTATTTGAAATCATAATATTATCAACAAATACATTATCACCTTCAGTGAAGAAATAATCTGATAAATAACATGCAGACTGGAATGTAATCGTAAAGTAAGTATTGCCATAAGCTGACAGGTCAAAGATTTTTGTTTCAAACGGGTCTTCATTTGTTTCGGGGTTAAAATTTGATTCACCGAAAATATCGGCAAGTTGTTCATCGTTTACCAGCACCCTGAACCAACTGTTTGTTTGTCCGATGCCATAAGTTTGTCTTAAATCAAATGTTAATCCCACTCCTGCAATACCTGTTGCATCAACACAGCAATTTGTTGCCTGTGCATGAAATTCTTCATTATCCACCCATGCCTGTTCCGGAGTTGTGTTTGTTGGTCCGCCCGACCATCCGCCAATTGCTGTATTTCCCTGAAAATGCAAGCCATAAGAAGAACCTGGTGCTGCTGCTCTTCCGTCAATTGATATACCTGCTTTTTCGTCTGAAGAAAGAACAAAATATATTGTTTCACCTGTTTCAAAATCTTCGCTGAACGGAATTTCAATACCTTCAATAAAAATAAAATCGGTTTTGGTTTCATTACTGCTGCCATTAGCGTTTGTTGCGGTTAAGGAAACAGTATAATAACCCGGAGCATCAAATTGCACTTCCGGGTTTTGAGTGTTTGCACTTGTTCCGTTTACAAAAGTTACTGTATTTGGAGTAAATTCCCATACCCATGCTGTCGGGTCATATAATGTCAGGTCATAAAAGTTCAGAACATCTTTATTACAAGCACTTGAATCGTTTGCACTAAAATTAACATAAGGTAAAGGTGTACTGGTAACTGTAATATAATTCAAAATTGTCAGCTCATTTGTGCCAAAATTGTTAGATACGGTTAAAGTAACATCATAAGTACCTGCTGTAGGATATTCAATACCTGTTGGATTTTGAACGTAAGAGTTTGTTGGAACCCCGCCTTCAAATACCCATGTCCAGTCGTCTGGTATTCCTTCCGAAAGGTCTGTAAAGTCAATGCTTGTTCCCGGAAGAATAGTTGTAACTTCTGTTGAAAATGCAGCAACAGGAGAGAAAGGTGTGTTTATAACAGCAGCATAAGCATCAATACGGCCTGCACCTAATTCTCCGGCATAATTAGGATTAATTGCGTCAATGTCAACGCAGGTTGATTCTAAAATATCTTCAACTTCATCAGGAGTAAGGTCAGGATTAATTGAAAGTATCAGGCAGCTTAAACCGGCAGCAAAAGGACAAGACATTGAAGTACCGTAAAATGTATCGTAGTATCCGAGGTCAGTATGATCATAAGTAGAGCTTAAAAGACCGCTTGGCCCCGGACTGCAAAAACCACCGGGAGCACAAATATCAATCGTATAACCGTAGTTTGAAAATGAAGATTTTGTGTCATCATGGTCGGTTGATGCAACTGAAATAACATGATTGTATGCTGAAGGATAATGCGGGCTGTTTGAATTAGCATTACCGGATGATGCAAGCAGTACAATACCCATATTATAAATGGAAGTAACAATATTTTGGTTTGTTTGTGAATGACCTGAACCACCCCATGACATACTGATAACATGCGCACCATTATTTGCGGCCCATTGAATTCCCGGGAATCCGTAAATGCCGTTTGGATTTGAATTATTGGCAGCTTTAACAGCAATGATGCTTACATTATAACCAATAGAAGCGATTCCAATATTATTATTTGTATGTCCCGCAGCTAAACCGGCACAATGAGTACCATGCGACCATGCAGATGAATCACCGGTTCCCGGAGGATCGGAACTGTTGTTGTTGTAATAAGTATCTCTTTGAAGTATAATCTTATCTTCCAGATCGGGATGTTCCGACCATACGGCATTGTCAACAATACCAACATTGATGTCTGCCGATCCCTGGGTTATATCCCATGCCATTTCAGCATTAATAACATCCAGATGCCAGTTCCAGTTTGCCGGACCATTAACTAAATTATATAATGTATCGTTTGGATGGAAGTCAATTGTATAATACGGCACTTTCTCAACATATTCAAAATCGGTATTTTGTTCAAGTTCAGTTATGATTTCGTCAACTTTATCAAAACCACTGAATTCTATAAGGAAGGTTCTTAAAAGTTTAAAATCATTATTCAGATCATAAGGTCTTGAAAGAGCTGTAATATCATAATTTGCTCTTATTTCATTAAGAAAAGGCGCATTATACAAATTAACACTTCTGTCGTTGTTTACAGGTATATTAACCGTAACATCATTTTTAAATTTAACATAGATTTTTCCATCCTGATAATCTTTATAGAATGTTTGAGCAGCTCCATTAAGGCAAAATGTTATTAGTATCAGGATAAAAAATTTTGAAATAACTCCTGATCTTAACGAATGTGTAAATAAATTTTTCATGGTTTTTTTGTTTAAAGGTTTTTTACTTATGTTAACTTATTTAAATTACATGATCAAAATTTTTACAAATATAATTAAATGTTTAATTATTTATAAAAATTAACATTAATGTATACTTATATTGACAAAAAGTCAATGAAAATAGTTGCTTTATGAAGGATGATTATTTATGAAATATTAATTTGTTTGATGTTTTCTTTTAGGCAATGATATTTTATTTTTTTATTTTTGCTGCCTGGTTTCATATAAACAAGTAAGAAAACACTGCTTAATTTAAACATGATGAAATTATTAATAGAAAATATTAAAGAACTAATTCAGGTTGAGAAAAGCCCTAAAATGAATGTTGCAGGCAGGGAAATGGCAAATCTTGAAACCATCAAAGATGCATATCTATATATTGATGAAGGAAAAATAGCAGAGTTTGGGTCAATGACTGATATTGCTCAATCATCAATAATCAATCAGCAATTATCAATAAAGCAAATTGATGCCACAGGAAAAATGGTTTTTCCTTGCTGGTGTGATTCGCATACTCATCTGGTTTATCCTCAAAGCAGGGAAATAGAATATATTGATAAAATCAAAGGACTTTCATATGAAGAGATAGCCAAGCGGGGTGGTGGCATTCTCAACTCAGCAAAGAGAATGCATGAAACTTCCGAAGATGAATTGGTTGAGTCGGCTTTAAAAAGACTGGAAGAAATTACAATTTATGGAACAGGCGCTGTTGAAATTAAAAGCGGCTATGGTTTAAATTCTGAAGATGAATTTAAAATGCTTAGAGTTATTAGGCGGCTGAAGGAAATTTCGCCTTTGACAATAAAAGCAACTTTTTTGGGAGCACATGCAGTTCCGTCTGAGTATAAGAAAAATCAAAGTGAGTATGTTGATTTGATTATTAATGAGATGATACCTATGGTTGCTGCAGAGGAATTAGCTGATTATATTGATGTTTTTTGCGACCGTGGTTTTTTTACTGTTGAAGATACCGACAGAATACTTATGGCGGGGATGAAATACGGCTTACGTCCGAAAATCCATGCCAATGAATTGGATTATTCAGGAGGTATTCAGGTAGGAGTAAAATATAATGCACTTTCTGTTGATCATCTTGAATTTACAGGAGATAAAGAAATTAAAGTTTTGCTGGATTCCGAAACTATGCCGACAGTTTTGCCGGGTGCTGCCTTTTTTCTCGGTATGGTTTATGCTCCTGTCAGAAAAATGATTGATTCGGGTTTGCCTGTGGCTTTGGCAAGTGATTTTAACCCCGGTTCTGCGCCATCTGGAAATATGCAATTTATTTTGTCAATGGGAAGCATTGCTTATAAAATGCTGCCTGAGGAAGGAATTAATGCAACAACAATAAACGGTGCCTATGCAATGGGACTTAGTGAAGAATTGGGAAGTATAGCAGTTGGTAAAAAAGCTAATGTTTTTATCACCAAAGAAATCCCAACTTATGAATTTATGCCCTATGCATTCGGTAGTAATAAAGTGGAAACAGTGATTTTGAATGGGGAAGTTCAATGAAAAAATTGCTACTACTACGAAAAAAAATATGAGCTTGATGTTTGAATTTGGAAAATAATAAATAATCAGAAAATAAAAATATAAAATAAGAAAAAATATGAAGCAACTTATCGAATGTGTCCCGAATTTCAGTGAGGGACGAGATATGAATATTATCAAACAAATTACAGATGAAATTGAAACTGTAGAAGGTGTTAAATTACTTGATGTTGACCCGGGTGCTGCAACAAACAGGACTGTTGTAACATTTGTAGGAACTCCTGATGAAGTTGTTGAAGCAGCTTTCAGAGCAGTGAAAAAAGCGTCGGAAGTAATTGATATGAGCAAGCATAAAGGCGAACATCCCCGGATGGGAGCAACTGATGTTTGTCCTTTAGTTCCGGTTGCAGGAATTACAATGGAAGAAACAGTTGAGTACGCACGGAAATTAGCCAAAAGAATTGGTGATGAACTTGAAATCCCGGTTTATTGTTACGAAAATGCTGCTTTTACCGAAGAGAGGCGGAATCTTGCAAATTGCCGTTCAGGCGAATATGAAGGCATGCCCGAGAAATTAGCAGACCCACACTGGAAACCAGATTTTGGTCCCGCACGATTTAATCCTAAGACAGGAGTTACTGCTGTTGGTGCCCGTGATTTTCTTGTTGCATTTAATGTAAATTTAAATACAACCTCAGCACGCAGGGCAAATTCCGTTGCTTTTGATGTGCGTGAACGTGGCAGGGCTAAAAGAGAAGACAACCATGTAACAGGTAAAATTGTTAAAGATGAAAACGGCAATACTGTGATGATTCCCGGGTCACTAAAATGTGTTAAAGGAATCGGCTGGTTTATTGAGGAATACGGTATCGCACAGATTTCAATGAATTTAACAAATATCAGTGTTACACCTGTTCATATAGCTTTTGATGAAACATTCAGAAAAGCCGAAGAAAGAGGTATTAGAGTTACAGGTTCCGAATTGGTTGGATTAATTCCTTTGCAAGCTATGCTGGATGCAGG
>JADFUO010000361.1 GCA_015222115.1 Bacteroidota bacterium
TATAAACTAAGCATTTAGAACTTTTTTTTAAAAATAACAAATTACAAGCACCAAATTACAAAACTTGTCCGTCTGGATAAATCACAATATTCAAAAACTCAATGATCTAAACTGTTTCGGTCATTTGATATTTGGAGATTATCCATATGACTGAAAGGAATCCGTATGGACGGACAAGTTTTGTGATTTGTAATTTGTTATTTGGTGCTTCATTTATGAAAATCTTTGACTTTATAGACTGACACTATTTTAGTAATACCTGAACCTTTTTACCTGTGCAATATGTTTAGCCAGTCTGATCACCTGTATAGTATATCCAAACTCATTATCATACCATAAATAAACTACAATATTTTTTTTATCATCAGATACTTTTGTAGAAGGACTATCAACAATACACGCACAAGAATCTCCAATATAATCGGTAGATACAGCTTCATTTGATGTAGAATAGCGTATTTGCTCAACAAGATCACCATGCAAAGCTGCATCTTTCAAAATCTTGTTAACTTCTTCTTTTGAAGTTTCTTTTTCTACATTTAATGAAAGAATAACAAGAGAAACATTGGGAGTCGGAACTCTTACAGCATTTCCGGTCAATTTACCTTTAAGACTTGGAATTACTTTTACTGCAGCTTTTGCTGCCCCGGTATCAGTTATCACCATATTTACGGGAGCTGATCTTCCTCGACGATATTTTTTATGAAAATTATCAAGTAAATTCTGGTCGTTAGTATATGCATGTATAGTTTCCAAATGTCCTCTTACGATTCCCAATTTTTCTTCTAATACAGATAATACAGGAACAACAGCATTTGTTGTACAAGAAGCAGCCGAATATATTTTATAATCCTTTACATTAAAATCATTATGATTAATACCATACACTATATTTGGAATATCACCTTTGCCCGGAGCAGTTAGTAATACTTTGCTGATACCTTTGGCTTTAAGATGTCTCCCTAACCCTTCTTCGTCTCTGTATATTCCTGTATTATCAATCAACAAAGCATCAGTGATGCCTTCGGCTTCATAATCAATATCTTCAGGATTGCTGGCAGCAAGCATTTTTACAATATGACCGTTAATATATATTGTTTTATCATCAATATTTTCAACAGCAACGCCTCTGAATGGTCCGTGAATCGAATCATGTCTGAATAAAGAAGATCTTTTTCGTATGTCTTCAGGGGGATTTCTTCTTGTAACTATTGCCCGTACTCTCAGTTGAGAGCCATTACCCTGAATAATCAATTCTCTGGCAAGTAATCTGCCAATTCGCCCAAAGCCAAATAAAACAACATCAACAGGTTTTTTGTAAGGCTTTTCTCTACCAATAAAATCTTTTAATTTTGTTTTAATAAATTCATCAGCATCTTTAAAATTATCTTTTTCCTCTGTCCATTCTTTATTTAACCTTCCTATATCCAATCGTGCAGGTCCTATATCGGTATTTAGAATAGCCTTTGCCAAAATCAATGAATCTTCAATTTTTAAAGGTTTTTCGATAATTGTTTCAGAATACGAATGTTTTAATAAAATAACACTTGCACTTCTGTCAAGAAGTTGATTTCTGAAGAGTATCAGCTCAATTGATTTATCATAAAACAATTTATACATAATACTAATAAACTCATTGGCAATTTTTTCTTCATCTGCCCACTTTTTTAATGATTTTTCATAATTACTATTATCATTATTACTTTTTACATTTGCTACCATAATATTTATTAAATTGATTATTATACTAAACGTATCCATACGGACAAGTTTATACTTTACAAATTTCGAAGAAGTAAAATATGTGGTTATCTGTAAGTTATGTTTAAAATTTTTAGCATTCTCGATTTCTATCAGTATAATTGGTTAATTTTATAATGAAGGTTAATTGAAAAAACAACTTTTTCAAGGAAAAAAATCTAATAAAAAAATAGGATTACTAAAACAATAACTTAAAAGCAATCCTATGATATACTAAACGCATTATACTTTACAAATTTCGAAGAAGCAAAATATGTGGTTATCTGTAAGTTATGTTTGAAAATTTTGGCATTCTCGATTTCTATCAGTATAATAAGTTTATCAAATAATTTTATTGCCCCAAATATACTTTTAATAATCTACTTCGTGAATTATGTTTCAATCTTCTGATGGCTTTTTCTTTAATCTGTCTTACTCTTTCCCTTGTCAAATCAAACTTAGCGCCGATTTCTTCTAAAGTATATTCATGGTTCATACCTATACCGTAATATAAATTAATTACATCTCTTTCTTTTTCACTAAGTGTAGCAAGCGACCGTTGTATCTCTCTTCCAAGTGATTCTCTCATCAACTCTGAATCGGTTACTGGATTTTTATCAGTAATAAAAACATCAAGGAATTTCATATCATCATCTTGAGTAAGGGGAGCATCAGTTGAGATATACCTTGTTGAAATTTTCATTGCATAATCAATTTTATGCTCGGGAAGTTCAAGAGAATCTGCAATTTCCTCATGTGATGGTGGTCGTTCAAATTTTTGTTCAAGTTTAGATGAAGTTTTTTTAATCTTATTTAACGAACCAACCTGATTCAATGGTAATCTTACAATACGCGATTGTTCAGCCAGAGCCTGCAGTATAGATTGACGTATCCACCAAACAGCATAAGAAATAAATTTGAATCCTCTGGTTTCGTCAAAGCGTGTAGCTGCTTTTATTAAACCAAGGTTTCCCTCATTTATCAAATCCGGCAAACTTAATCCCTGATTTTGATATTGTTTAGCAACTGAAACGACAAACCGAAGGTTCGCTTTAGTAAGTTTTTCAAGGGCTATTTGATCTCCTGCGTGTATCTTTTGTGCTAAAAGGACTTCTTCATCAGCGGTAATTAATTCTTCCTTACCAATATCCTGAAGATACTTATCAAGAGAAGCGGTTTCTCTGTTTGTTATTGATTTAGTTATTTTTAACTGTCTCATAAAGTTACCCTTTTTTTAATTATTTATATATAAATATCTTAATATAAATAATAAAACATGCAAACATAAGAAATTTTATACTAATTTAAAAATATTTTAATGATTATTTTTTTTATAATTTATTATTATATTAAAAGCATTATTATTCCTTTCAAAAAACGTTCTCTTTACTATAAATATTATTCAAACTTCTTGTTAAAATTTGTTAAGTTTTTATAGTTAATTAAGTAATTAGAACACTGAAATTATTATTTTTGCATATCAGGTAGAAAAAAATATATTTTTATGATAATTGAATTTTATAAATATGAAGGGACAGGGAACGATTTTATCATCATTGATAACAGGGAATTAAAATTTATACCCTATCAAAAGTCAATTTCAAAATTGTGCAACAGAAGGTTCGGCATTGGTGCCGATGGCTTGATTTTGCTACAAAATAAAAAAGGATATGATTTTGAAATGATATATTTTAATTCGAATGGAAACGAAGGAAGTATGTGTGGAAATGGAGGCAGATGTATAACAGCACTTGCAAATCATTTGGGAATAACCAAAAACAAAACAAAATTTTCAGCTATTGATGGTGAACATCAAAGTATTGTAATAAGCGAGAACAACAATATTTCAACCATTAGTTTAAAAATGCTTGATGTTAACAAAATTGAAGTATATGATGATTTTTATTTTATTAACACAGGCTCGCCACATTATGTAAAATTTATTAATAATATTAATAACTTTGATGTTTACAACAAGGGAAAAAAAATCAGGTATGATA
>JADFUO010000362.1 GCA_015222115.1 Bacteroidota bacterium
ACTTTATAGACAGACTCTAATTAGTTTAATGGGTTGCCAAAAATACGATAAAAATGTAAAATTAAAAGTTTAATAAAAATTTTAAGAAGTTTTTTATTCTGTAAAATTTTTTAATATTATATTTGCTGCATAAAAAAACGAACACAAAATCTACAAATCATGAAAAAAATTAAATTAATTACATTATTACTAAGTGGTATAATTTTAGGAATTGTACAAAATTCTTTTGCCCAGATAAGCCAGGGTGGGACTCCTTTTAGCTTTACTGATAAATCAATTTCTGATAATTTTGAAATGATAGAGCTAAGCAAGCCGGACATGGAATTGATACGTTTGGAAGATGAAGAAAATATCCAAAGCCAATTTCCGGGTCCCGAAAGAATAGGAGTATCAATCATTGTAAATCTTAATCCTAATAATTCGGGAACATGGACAGACTTATCCGACGGCGGAAAAATCTGGAGGCTTAAACTGAGATCCGAAGATGCTTTAGCTCTCGGTGTTTATTATGATGACTTCTACTTGCCAAGGGGCAGTGAATTATTCCTTTACAATGAAGCCAAAACCCAGATTATCGGTGCTTTTACTGAAATTAATAATCATGAATCCGGTTTATTTTCCAATGAACTTATACAAGGCGAAACACTAACATTAGAATATTACCAGCCCGCTTATGTTAATGAAAAAGCAATTATTTATATTTCCGAAATAGCTTATGCTTACAGGGATGTTAATTTTTTATTTAATGAAGATGATAAAGGAGGTGCATGGTGGTGTATGATAAATACAGCTTGCGAAGAAGGAGATGATTGGCGTGATGAAATACAGGGTATTGCAAGATTGTCCATTAAAATTGGTTATAGTTATTATTGGTGTTCAGGTTCATTGATAAATAATACTTTACAAGACCGTACACCTTATCTTCTCACTGCGGATCATTGCGCTGAGGGTGCCACTGCAAATGACCTGAACCAGTGGATATTTTATTTTAACTATCAGGCATCAACCTGTTCAGGAACCGGAAGCGGATATAATTCAATGGTTGGATGTCAAAAAAGAGCCCAAGACCAATATGCAGGATTTAGTGGTTCTGATTTTTATCTTATTGAATTAAACCAAACAATTCCCGATTCCTATGATCCTTATTATAATGGATGGAACCGTACAAATGTTCCTGGAACTTCCGGTGTTTGTATTCATCATCCGGCTGGTGATATAAAAAAGATATCAACGGCTGTTATTCCGTTTGTTTCATCAACATGGTGGAATGGTACTCCATCACACTGGAGGGTTCATTGGGGAAATACTGTTAACGGTCGTTCAATTATGCAGGGAGGTTCTTCAGGTTCTCCAATCTTAGACCAGAATCATTACATTATGGGAGATTTATCAGGAGGATGGGAATCAAACTCATGTTCAAGTCCGTCGCCGGCATGGTTTGGTAAAATATGGTGGTCGTGGGACCATGGCTCATCATCAGCATTCAGATTAAAAGAATGGTTAGACCCGATTGACAGGGGTGATACTGTTTTACCAGGAATAGGCTGGGAAATTATCTTACCACTTGCAGATTTTAAAGCCGATACAACTGAAATCACCCAGGGCGACACTTTGGCTTTCACCGATTTATCCACAGGTAATCCTTACCAGTGGAAATGGATATTTGAAGGTGCAATTCCCGATACTTCCATTTTACAGAATCCCTCAGATATTATTTATCCCGATACCGGCACTTTTGATGTAACCCTGGTTGTTACAAACGGTGATGGCGTGGATTCTTTAACGAAATATGATTATATTAAAGTAAATATGGCTCCGCCTGAAGCAAATTTTGAAGCTGATAATACTTATATCGGACCAGGCGAAAGTGTAAATTTCACGGATTTATCAACAGGCGACCCCGCATCATGGGAATGGATATTTGAAGGAGGAGACCCTGAAACTTCCGTTTTACAAAATCCCGATAATATTGTTTATGACGAATCAGGATATTATGATGTAACCTTGATAGCTACAAATATCGGCGGCTCCGATACATTAACAATTGAGGATTATATTCAGGTGTTCTGGGTTGGCATAAGCGAAAATATTAATGCAGATAAAATTAAAATATATCCGAATCCAACTTCAGGTTTAATAACTTTTGATTTTGGTGAATATTCTTCAGAAGAACTTTCTGTTATTGTTTTCAATTCAATTGGAAAAATTATTGCTTGCTTTGATAATATTAAAGATAATAATAACTTCTCAATTGACTTTTCTCTGGAATCTAAAGGTATTTATTACATTTCAGTCAATACTTCCGATGGCGTGATAAATAAAAGGGTTTCGCTGGTGAAGTAGTTGGTGTAAGTGCTCCATACGGACTCCTTTCAGTCGTAAGGCTCCATACGGACCCCTTTCAATTGTAAGGCTAAGGCTGAGTCTAAGGCTGAGGCTAAGGCTAAGGCTAAGGAGAAGGTTAAGGTACAATATCATTAAGTTAAGCAAAATTGAATAATGAAATTGAATTACTTCGTAAATCTAAAATCGTTATCCCAATAGCTATCAGCGATTTTCTATTGATTATTTTTTATTGATTATTGTTATTTATCAAATTTACTATCAGATAATTACTTTTAGAAATACTAATAATATATATGGTGGTAAAACTTTGATTCTTTTGTTATCTCTGCGCCATTGCGCCTCTGCGTTTAGAATATTTGTTTGATTGAACGCAGAGACACAGAGATGCAGAGATATTATTTACTAAAATATTTAAT
>JADFUO010000363.1 GCA_015222115.1 Bacteroidota bacterium
CAAGTCCGTATGGATGCGGTTCAGTATAAATAATTTAAGGGTTATAAATTTCCCAGGATCAACTCAGCCGTTTTCCTTGAAGCTCCGGTATCTCCTAATTTTTCTTTTAATAAGCTGTAATCCGAAAGAATTCTTTTATGGTTACTTTTATCAAGGAGTATTTTATTTAATTCAAATCTAAGATTTCCATGATTAAGCTCATTCTGGATCAACTCACAAACAACCATTCGATTCATAATTAAATTTACAAGTGTGATGTATTTCACATCAACAATTCTTTTTGCAATTTGATATGAAATAAAATTTCCCTTATAACAAACAACCTCAGGAACTTCGAATAAGGCAGTTTCAAGAGTAGCTGTACCTGATGTAACCAATGCTGCTGTGGTATTGCTTAATAATTCATAAGTTTGGTTATATAAAATTTTAACATTTGTATCTGCTGTGATTTTTTCATAAAATTCATGAGGAACAGATGGAGCAGCACCAACAACAAATTGATAATCTCTAAACTCAGGAATAATATTAAGCATCACCGACAGCATTTTTGTTATTTCCTGTTTACGACTTCCAGGCAACAGGGCTATGATCGGCTTTTCGTTCAAATTATTTTTTTGGATAAATGAATTTTTACCCTGTTTTGAAAAATTATTAATCACATCCAATAATGGATGTCCGACAAATTCAACATCATAGCCGTGTGACTTGTAAAATTCTTTTTCAAAAGGAAGGATAACAAACATTTTATCCACATATTTTTTTATCTTTTCCACCCTTGAGCTTTTCCATGCCCAAACTTGCGGAGAAATATAATAAAATACTTTGATGCCGTTCTTGTGAGCAAATTCTGCAATTCTAAGATTAAAGCCCGGGTAATCAACAAGGATCAAGGCATCTGGTCGGTAGTTAAGAATATCTTTTTTACAGAAAGAAATATTTTTTGCTATTGTCCTGATATTTGAAACAACCTCAACAAAACCCATAAAAGCAAGGTCACGATAATGCTTAGCTAATTCTGCCCCTTGTTCCTTCATTAAGTCACCACCCCAACATCTGAATTCAGCATTTTTTTCAAGCAATTTGATCTCTTTTATCAAATTTGATGCATGCAAGTCACCCGAAGCTTCTCCGGCTATGATGTAAAATTTCATATTAGTATCTACGTTAGTTTTAAATCACATATAAAATAAAAGCCACCTTCGGTGAAAATTAACAGACAGTTTCATGTTTCCCATACGGGCTAACTTCGTGTCACAGGTTCCATGTTGCAAGTTAAAAAAATGATTGTATTACTCTGAAATATATCTTAACGACAATTTTTTTAACATAACTAACCCAGAATCATCAGGTGTAAACTTTTTGCCCTAATTATATAAAACCAAAAAATAAAAAACTAAATACACAAACGTAATGAATAAAATTCCCCTGCCTGTTTTCTCGTATTTTAAATTTACGAAATAATATCGCACTGGAAATAGATTGATAAATATGCTTATGAGTTGAAGTGTTGATTGCTTTATTATAAAATTCAAATCAAAAATATTTAAAATCAGCAAATTAATTAAAAACAAAAAACCATAAAACATAACAGGCAAAAATATTCCCATTAAAACGCCAAGCAGGTATGTATCTTTTTTAAACATCAATATTATTTTCATATTAATTTAAAATTAAAGTCACTTGTTGTGGGAATTAATTAACAGTTACGTGTTACGAGTTACAAGTTACGTGTTATTAGAA
>JADFUO010000364.1 GCA_015222115.1 Bacteroidota bacterium
AAATTAAATCCTGAAGATTATGAAAAAATCATTGACTTAATGTTGAGTCCACTCTAATAAATGTAACTATTCATCTTCTTTTTCCTGTTCTTCATAAGCTTTTAACAATTGAGTCTGGATATCGCCGGGCACCTGGGTATATTCAGCAAATTTCATACTATACATTGCCCTGCCACTGGTAATTGAGCTCAAAGCAGTAGAATATTTATTCATTTCTGCCAAAGGAACTTTTGCCTTAATCTTCTGATAATTTCCTTCAGCATCCATACCCATAATAATAGCTCTTCTTCCCTGCAAATCGGTCATAACATCACCCATTTTTTCTTCTGGGACAATAACTTCAACATCATAGATCGGTTCAAGGATTTTAGGTCCGGCATTTTTAAATGCTTCTTTAAAAGCATGTCTTCCTGCAAGCTTAAATGAAATTTCATTGGAATCAACAGTGTGCATTTTGCCATCATAAATATTAACAACAATATCCCGTGCATAAGAACCTGTTAATGGTCCGTCTTCCATTTTTTCCATCAAACCTTTCATAATTGCAGGCATAAATCTTGTATCAATAGCACCGCCAACAATACAATTATTCATTATAAGTTTGCCGCCCCATTCCAAATCAACTTCATTACGCCTCCTGATCGAGAATTCTGTTTGATCAGCCATTCCTTCAGTATATGGTTGTATCAACATATATACTTCTCCAAACTGACCTGCACCACCTGATTGTTTTTTATGACGATACATTGATTTTGCATCTTTTGTGATTGTTTCCCTGTAAGGAATCTTAGGTAGCATATATTCAACAGGTATGTTTTCCTGTTTTTCAAGTTGCCATTTTGCAATATTTAAATGAAGTTCACCCTGACCTTGAAAAATCATTTGCTTTAATTCTTTTGAATATTGGGCAATTATAGTCTGGTCAATTTTATGCATTTCATTTAATATAGCACCTAATTTTTCATCATCTGATGTATTAACTGCTTTTACTGCAACTCTGAATTTTGGTTCAGGAAATACAATAGGTTCAATAATATCATTAGGATTTTTCAAGGAATTTAATGTATCGTTTGTACAGGTTTTTTTAAGTTTGATTGTAGCAGCTATATCTCCGGCAATTACTTTGCTTACCTTTTCACGATTTTTACCTGCAACAATAAACAGTTGGGAAATTCTTTCCTTTGTGTTCGAAACGCTGTTAATCATATCCATACCCTCGGTAACTTCGCCTGCATATACTTTAAAGAATGAAAGCTCGCCTAAATGTGTTTCTATTGCTGTTTTAAAAACAAATAATGAAGCCGGGTCTTCAGGATTACAGTTAAGTTCTTTTCCTTTGGTGGTTTTTACAGGTTTGGCTTCATTTGGTGACGGAACATTGTTGTTAATGAATTGCATTAATCTGGCAACACCCATATCGTGTTTTGCATTTATGCAAAATACAGGAAACATCCCCCTGTTTGTCAAACCGATTTTTAAACCTTTTTGAATTTCATCTTCATTAAGTGTGCCGTTTTCAAAATAGGTTTCCATCAATTCTTCATCATTGGCAGCCAAATCCTCAATCATAGCATTTTGCATTTCTTCGGCTTTTGCTTTTTTTGAGTCAGGTATATCGGTAATTTCAGGTTTTCCACCACCATCAGGAAATTTATACATTTTCATTTGTATAAGGTCTATCACTGAATCAAATCCAAGACCTTGATTTACCGGATATTGACAAACAGTGACACTGTTTCCGAACTGTGATTTCAACTGACGGATTGTTTCATCAAAATTTGAGTTTTCATGTTCCAAATGATTGATTGCAAAAATCACCGGAGTATTATTTTTAACGGTATATCTCCAACTTACTTCAGTACCAACTTCAACTCCATTTTGTGCATTAACAACCATAATTGCAGTATCAGATACTTTTAATGCAGATATTATTTCTCCGACAAAATCATCAAAACCAGGAGTATCAATTATATTAATTTTTTTATCTTCAAAATATGTATAAAGTACTGTTGAAGAAACCGAATTCTGACGTTCCAGTTCAATTTCCCTGTAATCCGAAACAGTATTTTTATCATCAATTGTTCCTCTTCTTTTAATAATGCCACCTTCAAACAGCATGGCTTCAGCTAAAGTTGTTTTACCTGATTTTGCACCTCCGATCAATGCAATATCCTTTATTTCATTTGTTTGATATACCTTCATTTTAATAATTTATTAAGATGTTTTAATTTAATTTCTGAAAAATGGCTGCAAAAGTATAAAAAACTGATTAATAATAAAAAGGAAATTTTATTATTTGGAAAAAATTGTTGATTTTTATTTTTAATTTAAAGTTGATGGCCAATACTTTGATCCCAGAATAGTAATCCTTGATATTGTTCTTTTAGAATAGGAAAATATTCGGGTTCATTAATTAATCTTTCAAGTATTTTCTTACTTTTGAGTTTTTAATATATTTCTCAATTTTTATAGCATCATATTTGTTTTTTTAACCGAAAAATATGACTGAACTAACATTTTTCCATAACCTAATTATCTTTTGGTTTATTCTGGCATGTATCAGTTTTCCTGTCTTGTTTTTTTTCCCAGTATCTTATGGACGTTATATGAGAAAAAAACTCAGTTGCTCCATACCAGGAAAATGGGGCTGGGTTATTATGGAATTGCCTGCAGTATTAGTATTTGGTACAATGTTTTTTATTGGAACATATAATACCTGCATCACAGCGATAGTGTTTTTACTGATGTGGATGTTGCATTATATACAACGTTCGCTTATCTATCCTTTCCTTCGGAGAGGCAGGGAAAAGCGAATGCCTTTGAATATTATTTTTTTAGGCATTACTTTTAATCTTGTTAACGGATATATTAATGGCCGTTATCTTTTTGAGTTCTCAGGCGGTTATTCTGATGAATGGCTGACAAGCTGGCAATTTCTGACAGGGACAGGTTTATTTGTATTTGGATATATTATCAACAGGAATGCAGATTTGATACTGCATAATTTACGTAAGCCTGAAGAGTCGGTTTATAAAGTTCCTTACGGTGGTTTGTACAAATGGATTTCATGTCCTAATTATCTTGGCGAAATTTTAGTATGGATTGGCTGGGCAATTGCTACATGGTCATTACCCGGCTTATCGTTTGCTGTTTGGACGGTTGCTAATTTGGTACCACGTGCCTGGTCATATCATAAATGGTATCAAACAAATTTTGACAATTATCCACAGGAACGCAAGGCGCTTATACCTTTGCTATGGTAAGCCAAATAATTCCTTAAATTTCAGAGTTTTAACATGACTGAGTAGTTACTTTATTTATTTACAGTAACCTTTTCTGTTAATATTCTGTCACCAAGCGATAATTTTATTAAATATATCCCATTTGAAAGATTTCCTCCTTCAAGTTGAATTGTATGATTTCCGGGTTCATAATATCTTTCATTAACAGAATATACAATTTCACCGATGATGTTAAAAACATCTAAGGAAACTTTTTTACTATCTGCTAAATTAAATGATATCTTAGTGAAATTATTAAACGGATTAGGATAAATCTCCATAGATTCTTCCGTAACTGTTTCTTCAATGCCAACCCATTCTACCTGGAATTGTGTTGAAACCTGGTAACCAAATGTTGTTCCCTGCATAATAACTGAACTGCTTCCATAATACAACATATAAAATCCGGGTATTCCCAAACCGTTTCCGCCCGAATCATAAAGTGAAAAAGTATAGCAGCCCGGAGTAGCTATATCAAAAGTTTCATTAATATTTTGACCGGCCTGTGAATATGGACCGCCCGAGTAAATAATTTGATCGTCAAAATCTCTTACTTCCCAGGTAGTTTCTTCAGGATGATTGTCAAGTCTTAAAATAAGTTTTACAGGGGAGCTTGTTAACATTTCCTCACCAAATGATTGAGTAATTGTATCATTGGCAGGATATTGATCGGGGTTTCCATTTGGATTGGTTGTGTAAACAACAACAGTATTATTTTCAGCAAGGGTAAAATTAACAGCAGGTAATTCAACTTCTTCTGTTTCAAGGAATGCAATATTTCCTGTCCATGAATAAGTTTCAACCGTTCCTTCATTAGCATAATAATTAAAATCAATCTGCACAAGGTCGGAATCTGCATTATTTCTAAGTGTAACAATCGGAGCGATGGTTCCCGAGCAATTATCTTCAGGAACATTACTGATGTCAATAATGGCAGCATCATAATCATAAGCAGGTACAAAATCCATTAAGCTCAATTTTGTTCCCTGCAAAATTTCTTTTGTTGTATTATTCTGCATAAAAACAACTACCTCACAATTTTCATAAACCCAGTCATCTTCCAGATTAAAATTAAGAATTACCTGTTGTGTATTACCACCTGAAAAATCAATTGATGTTCCTAAGTGGTTTGGTGTCATTAATCTTTCAACAAAATTTAATTCCGACATTCCCTGCCAGTTATATTCAATATTTGATTCGGTTAAAACCAAATGTAATTTAATATTTGATGCAGATGATGTTGACACCTTTTCAACAGTGATGTTTGCCTCAAAATCAATCAGTCCGTAAGTTACACCCTGAACATCAATTGTAAAAGAAGAATTAACAGCTATACGCTGATTATATCTGGGCAAATATTGCGGGTACATACTTTGAGTATTACTACCACCTACAACAGTAAGTGTTCCATCAAACTTTGCAGTCGGGTACCCTGAAACGTTATAATAACTACCATTACGATAGTTTGATGCAGTATTTGCATACGGATCACCATTATGATATTCTATAATTGCAACATCATGCCCATTTGCAACCAAATCATCCGCTCCCATTGCTGCACCAGGGCAATATGGACACCAGCAGCCCGTAGCAATTTCTACTATAACCTTATCTCTTGCTACTTGCTGGGCGTTTAAAAATGAACAAAATAATATTCCGATAAATAGAACATAAAACTTTTTCATGATAACTTAATTTTTTAATGAAGATTAATAAATTGTATTTTTTATGATTTAAATTTTTTTGTAAAATTATAAAAAAATATTAAATATGGAAGTTTTTATATATAAAAGAATAAATTTTTTCTAATTAACTCAAAAATATTTGAATTATTG
>JADFUO010000042.1 GCA_015222115.1 Bacteroidota bacterium
CAGGGATATGTCTATGATCCTCTTTGGTTAGATATTACTACAGATGGAATAAATTTTTATCCATTATGTAGTGAAATGGGAGGTGTAAATGACGATCCCGAAATTCCTGATGTTGGTGGATGGAATATGATATCTTTAGACTTAACAAAATATGTTGATAATACTATACAAATCCGTTTCAGATTTAAATCAGATTCATACATTGTACAGTATGGCTCATATATTGATGATTTTAATATTTATGGAAGGGATAAAACAACAGTTGGATTTAATGAAATAACCCAAATAAATAATTCTATATTACTTAAAAATTATCCAAACCCATTTAATTCATTCACAAAAATAGAATATAACCTGCCATTCAATTCAATAGTAAAATTAGAAATATTTAATATTGACGGAAGAAAAATTGAAACCTTAATAGATAAATTTCAATATCAAGGACAACATTCTATAATATTAAATACAAAAAGCTATAAAGCTGGTATATATTTATTAATAATTAAAGTCGGCAATTATTCATCAACTAATAAATGTGTATTAATAAGATGAAATTTTCTTTAAGTAAAATTATTTTATCCAAATAAATTATCATCATGCAAAATTTTAAATCTTTACTTTTCTTAGTTATTGCTTTTATTATTTCAACTTCAAGCGGTTACACACAACCTCTTATTGTAACTGATAATTACCTTATTCTGAATGCCACAGCCTCTGACCCTCTATACACAACTTACACTGCGGCAATGGAGCGTTCAAGAATGTATGGAGATAAAGGATATAAAATGGATTATTATAATGATAATAACCCGTTAAATTACTCAAGTGATCAGGCAGGAAGATTTTTTAATGTCTGGATGATAAATAAGCTGGTTATTGATAACATTGGAAAATATTTTAAAAAGCCGGTTGTTAAAGCATCTTTCCCAGACATAGCAATCCTTGAATATGAACCGTTTGAAGGGTTAAAAGTACAGGAATGTTTTTTTGTTTATTCATCTGCTATTGCGATAGTTGATATTACAATTAAAAACACCACTGATAAAATACATGAAATTGAAGTTTTTCCCATCCTTGAATTAGGAAACGACTCTTTATTAATTATAGATTACGACCCTGTTCATAACGGCTATATTCTTAATCATTACGAAAGTCCTAAAAGACTGATAAGCAATCTGCACACAAAATTCGGTTATCCAACTCAGGCAAGAGATTTTTTTACGGTTAGTTTTAATCCCTATTCTTATGGTGGTTACAAAGGCGACCTTAATGTTTTTTATAATTACATTAAAACCGATTTCTATGCTGAAAACCGAAAAAATGATTCTTTGAATTTTCAAAAATCAGGATATACCGATTTTGTTTCCTTTCAATATAAATTCAATTTAAAGCCGGGTGAAACCAAGAATTTCAGATATTTCAGAGGTTGGCAGGCACAAGATGAAAATCTTGATGATTTAATTAAAAAAATAGAAAAGCTAAAGAATGAGTCATTACAAAAATATGTTGATAAAGATGTAAAATTATTCAAATCAGCACCTCATATTAATTTTAAAACCAAAGACGAAAAGCTTGTATATATTGGCGCTTTGAATCTTGCACGAGGTTGTATGTTACCGCCTTCGGGAAAAACAAAATATAACTTTTATGCTTTTTCAAGACAGCCATTATGGGGCTGGGGGCACGGTCATCAGGTTTTGCATGAATCATTAAGCATGATGGCTTATGTTTATCTTGACCCTGAATCTGCACAAAACTCACAAAGAATTTATATAGAACAACAGGGCAATGACGGATTAATAGCTTACCGTCATGGACCAAGAGGACCGCAAACTTATCCCCATAAAGGAAAACCAACTACATCTGCCCCATTCTACTCATGGATAAACTGGGAAGTTTACAAGGTAAGTAAGGATAAAATATTTTTAAAAGATGCTTATGAATCGGGAAAAAAATATGTGAACTGGCTGATAAAAAACCGTGATGTTGATCAGGATGGTACTTTTGAATGGGGACCTTATGGGATTATTGAAAATGTCCGCGACTGGTATAACGCAGTTTTTCAGGTCTCTGCCGACAGATATTTGGATGTTGATAAAGAAGATATTTCAGATGAACTGGAATGCCTTGATTTAACACTGATGGTGGTAAAAG
>JADFUO010000365.1 GCA_015222115.1 Bacteroidota bacterium
CCATAATAATCCCGATATCTATCGGAGGTGCTATTCTAATAAAATGTTACGAATAAAAATTTAATATCTCTTAATATTTCACAGTCCACCCTCAACCTCAACCTCAGCCTTCGCATCAGCCTTACGACTGTAAGGAGTCCGCATGGAGCCTCAGCCTCAGCCTAAACTTTAATCATCAATCTACTGTAAAGTTTCCGCACCCAAACATCTTTAAACCCTTCATCATACAAATCATTATTTATTTCCGATAAAATTTTTTGATAAGTTACAGCAGGAAAGCACTTAATATTAGCTATATATGCTACAGAATCTGCAATATTACAATTGGGGTTTGTTTCTGAAACTTCGGCTGCAGCATTAAAAATCAATAATCTTGCAGTATGTTTTATTAATGAATCTAATTCTTCTTACTCACCTTTAATTTCTCTTTTATTTGTTTTTGCAGCTTCAAATGTAAAGCCATTTTTAAAGTATATTGAATTTTCTGCACGAAATTTATTAGCCTTTTCAATTAATTTTCGGGCGATAACAATATCACCAAGATTTAAAAACCTGTCTGCCCTGTCCAGTAATTCACTGTAAAAACCATTTTTAGCTTCATATAATGCTCTTATCAGGTTATCGGTACATTTTACTCTTTCAACCGAATTACATAATTCAAGGGCTTTATTCAGATATTTCAGCGCAATATCATAATCAGTTGAATCATTAAATTCAATACCCTTGTGTGTATAAGCATCAATTAAGTTGCCGTAAATTTTATCAATAAAAATATCAGTAATAATGTATCTGCTGTTTTCTGCCTGAAAAACCTTTGCTTTTAAGATATAACCTTCGGCAAGTGAGAAATTACCTGCATCAATTGCCTTCCCTGCCACTCTTAAATAAGCATAATAAATTCCGAATTTAGCACGTGAGATATCTTTGGCAATTAAATTTGTTTGACTAATAAGAGGTGTTTTCTGTAAAAAACTTTCTGCATTTTGCAAAACAATCAATGCTTCATTGTATTTTTTATGTTTGATAAAGCTGTCGGCTTTTTTAATAAAATTCTCAAATACGGATTTTGAGATATTAAAAATCAGGTAATTAAAGTTTAGATTTTGAAATTTTCCAGGTATTAACTTTTTAATAATCCCGGCAGCATAGATAATATCGGCATTTTTATACTTAATATATGATAACTGATCAATTGCATAATTATATGAATGATTTCCGTTATTTAACGACCAGTCAAGAAAGGTGGATAATAAGTCAATATATTCTTTAGCTATGGCATTAATCAGTGATAAGGAATAAAAATGGTTGTTTTCAGCAATACGCTGATTAAAAATTGTTTGTAACCTTGTAAGCTGTAGCGAAAGTGAGTGGATGTTATTTATATACCCTGCCGGGTCATAATATTTTAATTTAAGATTTTCTTCAAAATTCTTATTTTCAAAATAGTTATAAACTCTTTTTACTTCCGAAAATTTTACAAAATAATCGGGGAGGTTATTTTTTTTAATTTTCTGAATTAAATTTTCGACCGAATCAAAGATCACTTCAGAAGAATAATAAGTATTTATGTATGATAATCTTTTATGAAATCGTTCTTTATCATCATAATCATAATAAAAATTTTTATCATCAACAGTTAAAAACTTACGATCATTAGTGATATAATCATCAAATTCGTATTCGGCAATAACAGAATAATCGCTGTTCAGTTTAACATTATTAAAATCTCTGGTTTTAAATAGCTCATAATTTTGATTATAGATGTTTAAACAAAAATCCAATTCAGATGGTATCAGAACATCCGAAATATCAAAACCTTTGTAAAACACATCACCTCTGCAAACAATATTTTTAATTTCAACCCTTGCTATGAATTTCTTTGCTCCGGATTTAAATATTTTAGCATTTTGTATAAATATGAGTTTAAAATATATTTGAGAAGCTTTTTTTGAATTTCCCAAAGCAATTTCCTGAATGATATAATTGCCATTTATCTGGTTTTTATCAGGATGCCGGTGACCAATAATTTTATAATTTTCAGTTTTTGTTTGTTCAAAAACGATAGGATTTTGTGCAAACCCGTTTAAGAATAAAAGAGTCAGAGGAAATAATAAAAATAGGGTTTTTTTTATCATGATGTACCTGACGGCTGTTGATAAGACAAAAGTAAAAAGATAAAAGTAAAAAGGCAAAAGTATAAAAATATAAGTTGCAGTGGCAGTCTTAATTAATCAGTAGCCGGTAATTAGAAATTTATATTAATGGATATTGGTGAAAATTGATAAAAATTATAAATGATTTACGGGTTACTGTAAATGAATTGTTGGATGGTTAAATGTCGAAGTCCTGAAATTTCGGGAGAGATCCTGATAGCGAAGCATAACCCCAATTGGAAAAAATTCAACGGGGTAAAGCCTATCGGGAGTTAAATGGTTATATTGTTTGATAGCTGAATACGTAAATCGTAAATCGTAATTAATGTCATCCCGAGCGAAGACGAGGGGCATAATCAGTGATAATAGTCAGAAGCCTGCATTCCGTCTTATTACTTATTACTCCTTACTCCTTTTTCCTTTTCCCAATAGCTATCGGGACTTTAGCTTTTAGCCTTTTTACTTTAGCCTTTAGCCTTGTGCCCAGAACAGGGATCGAACCTGCACGGCCTTGCGGCCACTGGTCCCTGAAACCAGCGCGTCTACCAATTCCGCCATCTGGGCAAAATGTTTTGTCCCAAAGGGACCACTTCTTAGCAAAAATAATATAAATTCTCGAGATGGAAATATTTTTTTGAAACTGATTGAAATTTATGGATATTTGAAGGAAGGCTGAGGCTAAGGCTCCATACGGA
>JADFUO010000366.1 GCA_015222115.1 Bacteroidota bacterium
GATATAATTATTTTGTTTTGCCGATAGCAGAAAGTTATTATAAAGCCGGTGAAGCCGAAAAAGCTAATGAAATTGTTTTAAGACTGATAGAATTAACTGAGCAGGATTTGAATTATTATTTTTTGTTTACCGGACAGAAAGCTAAATTGATTGATTTTGAAAAACAACAAGGTTTGGCAAAACTACACAGAATAAATCAGGTTACACAAAAATACGGACAAACGGATTTAAGCAAAAAATCAGGAGATAGTTTTGAACAATTTTACGGCTTATATCTCCAAAATGAGAATATTAGGAAATAAAATTAAACTATAACAACTTTGTATTTTATTAAAACACCATTTCTGCTGAAAAAATTATTTTCTAAAAATCTGGTTTGGGACATTCCGAATAACCGGAAAAAGATCTATTTGACTTTTGACGATGGTCCCACCCCTGATGTAACACCTGAAATTTTAAATATTTTAAATAAATTTAATGTTAAAGCATCATTTTTCTGCATTGGTAAAAATGTAAAAAACTATCCCGAAACCTTTAAAAAAATAATTGAAGCGGGGCATGATATTGGCAATCATACTTTTAATCATTTAAACGGCTGGAAAACAAAAACAAAATATTTTATAAAAAATATTAAAAAGTGTGAAGATTATTTTGAATCAACTTTATTCAGACCTCCTTACGGCAGAATTTCGTCAAGTCAAATAAAATTATTAAAAAAAGAATATACAATAATAATGTGGTCGGTGCTTACAGGCGATTTTGATAATAAAATAACCAAAGAACAATGCCTGAGCAACGCTATCAACAATACAAAAGCAGGTTCAATCGTTGTTTTTCATAACAGCAAAAAAGCAAAAGAAAAAGTTTTGTATGTTTTACCAAAGTTTTTAAAGCATTTTATTGACAAAGGATTTACGATTGGGAAACTTTTAGAAGAAATTAATTAGAGTTTATTGTAATTTTGAATTTGTTTTTAAAGACCACAAAGCATGAATTAATTATAATTTAAGAACTAGTAACAAATTGTTACCAGTAACAAATAAATAATGAAAAATACTTTAATAAAAGCCAATTATGAATCAATGATATTTGAGTTTCGTGGATATAAAATTATGGTTGATGCTGATTTAGCTGCTTTATACGAAACTGAAACAAAAGCTTTGAAACAACAGGTGAAAAGAAACATCGACAGATTTCCAGAAGATTTTATGTTTCAATTAACAAAAGAAGAGAAAAATCAACTGGTAACAAATTGTGACCGGTTAGCCAGCCTGAAACATTCATCTGTAAATCCTTTGGTTTTTACGGAGTAGGGTGTTGCAATGCTTTCTTCAGTATTGCGGTCGCCTAAAGCAATTGCAATTAATATTGAAATTATGAGAGCATTTGCTAAATACAGAGCCATGTTAATTGAAAACCGGGACTTAAAATCTGAACTCAAAGCTCTGGATGATAAAATAAATAAAGTATTCAAGTTTTTGCTTAATAAAATTGATGCTTTACATCAAAATAAGATTGAAGAAAAACCAAGAAAAATAATTGGATATAAAAAGTATGAAAAGTAAAAATTTAAAATTATTCCAATAAAACACATACTATACATACCAAACACAATAGAAGGAAAAGCAGTTTTAGATAATATTACAAGAACCCTCATGGTATTTTGTTACCGTGATAATGATAAAGGTTTTATGATTGGAAATCTTTTAAAAGAAATTAGTTATAATTCATTATCAATGAAATTTAGCAACCTAAAAATATTACTCAATTTATTATTGTTAATTGCTGTAGTTTTAATCATTACAGATTGTGCCAATCCCATTCCACCGAAAGGAGGTCCCAGGGATATTACTCCGCCACAGGTTTTGTATTGCGTGCCTGCAAATTATTCTTCAGGTTTTACAACCGACAAAATTTATATCTATTTTGATGAATTTATTAAATTAAATGATGTGAATAGCCAGGTAATTATTTCACCTCCTTTGGAAGACATGCCTGATTTTAAAACAAAAGGTAAATCTGTTGTAATTAAATTTGATGAAAAATTAAAGGACAGTACTACTTATACAATATTTTTCGGTGATGCAATAGCTGATATTACTGAAAATAATCCCGTTTCAAATTTTGAGTATGTATTTTCAACCGGCACTACTGTTGACTCCCTGTCAATTACCGGTGAAGTTTTAAACGCATTTACTCTTAAGCAGGAAGAAGATATATTTGTTATGCTTTATATTGATAACAATGATACCATACCTTTTGATTCCGCCCCTTATTTAGTAAAGCCTTATTATGTTTCAAAAACCAATAGCAAAGGAGAATTTGAATTGAACAATTTGAAAAATGAAACATATAAAATTTTTGCTTTACGCGATGCAAACGGTAATTATTTATATGATCTGCCAAATGAAGAAATCGCTTTCTTAGATAGTATGCTCATTCCTGATTATTATTATTTTCCTGTATTTGACAGTTTGATAACTGATAGTCTGACAGATGAAGTAATTTTTAATGATTCACTTGAAATTGATACTGTTATAAATAATTTATATAATCTTTTTCTTTTTCAGGAAATTGATTCCACACAGCAACTTACAAAAGCAGCATTAATCCGTAAAGGACAATTGGCCTTTATTTTTAAATTTCCTGTAAAAGATTTAAATATTGAAGTTTTAAATCATCATTTTGAAACAGATTGGAAGATTGAAGAGATTAATCCGGAAAAAGACACTGTGATTTACTGGCTAAAAGATGTTAATATTGATACTCTGGTTTTTAAAATTACTGATGATACACTTGTTTTAGATACCGTTGAAATTGCTCTTGTTAAACCTGACAGGGGTAAACGATTAAAAAAAGGCAAGGAAAAACCACAAAAAATTCAGATAAAGTCAAATGTAAAAACAAATGCTTTAGATATTAATAAGCCTCTGAACATTAAATTTACATATCCGATAAAGAATTATGATTTTTCTAAAATCCTGCTTATTGAAGGTGAAGACACAATTGTTTCTCCGCTAATAACATTTGTGGATTCAGTAAAAAGAGAGGCACAATTATCACGTCAATGGAGCGAAAACACCAATTATCAATTATTTATTCCTGATTCGATTTTTACTGATTTACAAAATTATAGTAATGATACTACTATAATAAATTTTCGAACCAAATTGCTTACCGATTATGGAATCCTTTTCCTGAATATCAAAATTGATAATCCGAATAACCATTACATTATTCAATTATTAAATGAAAATGAAGATGTATTAAACGAAAGATTTATTACGGAAAATCAGCTTATCAAATACGAATACCTGAATCCCGGCAAATATTTGATAAAAGCAATACTTGACGCAAATAATAATGGCAGATGGGATACAGGAGATTATTTAAATAATATTCAGCCCGAAAAAACCTATTATTTCCCAACCGATATTAATATACGTGCAAATTGGGATATTGAGGAAGAATGGGATCTACAATAGAGTTTTATAATAAGATTTAACCCGAATAATTCTCAAACATAAGGCATGGTAGCTGTGAATTATTCTGACGACAAAGAAAAGCTAATCCCAAAAGCTTTCGGGATAACCTTTTCTAAGTCGGGGTTAACCTGCATTATTTAAGTGCTTTACGAAAAGGTATAAATAATGCAGGTTAATAATCACTACACCTGTTAATACAATCAATAATTTCGGACAAAGCCGTATTTTTTATTGAATATAATATTTTTTTCCCATCCCGTTTTGAAACAAGAAGGCCTTTAGTTTTTAAAATATTCAAATGATGAGAAGCAGAAGCTTGTTCAATACCAAGCTTTTTGTAAATTTTAGTAACGTTCATTTTAGGTTCATCATTTAACATGTCAATTATTGCAATCCGCATAGGATGTGCAATCGCTCTTAGTTTGCTTGCAGCTGCATCTAATTTAGCTACATCTAATACTGATTCTTTCATAACGAAAAAGTTTTAATGTTTAATTATTAATTTTATGCAAATATATAAAAATAATATAGTATATTCAAATATATGTA
>JADFUO010000367.1 GCA_015222115.1 Bacteroidota bacterium
AATGCGAATCAAGGGTTAAAATTTTATTTAACCACAAAGGCGCACAATACCGATAGCTATCGGTATCACTAAGTATCACAAAGAAAAAATTTGATTCTCATGAATATAGAAAAAATTTCAAAACGGTTTTTGATTGTTCTTTTCACGTGAAAGATGGTATTAAACGGGTTATTCTTTAGTCCTTAATGCGCCTTTGTGATATCCTTTGTGCATCCTTTGTGGTAAAAAAAAAAGCCTATTTCAACCATTGATTCGCATGAATAGTAAATAAAAGATTAAACGATTAAATGACTACTGAATGACAACTAAATGACTATCGAATGACCAGTAACAAGCGACCAGAAACAAGTAACTATTTCGTCTAAGTGCTTCAATAGAATTAATTTAATATGCTCATCAAAAAAGACATAATCATTATCGGTGGCGGTCCTGCCGGAATTGCTACAGCAATTCAACTGAAAAGATATAACATCAATTCATTAATAATTGAGAAAGACACTTTGGGAGGGCTTTTAAAAAATGCTTTTAAAGTTGAAAATTATTTGGGTTTTCCCGATGGGATAACAGGGGAAACCCTGGTGAAACTCATTAAGCAACATTGTGAAAAATACAAAATTGATGTGTTTTACAACGAAGTAATTGATATTGATTATGATAATAAGTTTATTGTAAAAACCAAAACAAAAAAGTTTGAAAGTAAAATTGTAGTTATTGCCTCAGGCACAAAACCAAAAACATTAAAAAAATATAATTCCGGTAAAATATTTTACGAAGTTTATAAAATAAAAGATGTTAAGGATAAAACCATTGGTATAATTGGAGCCGGTGATGCTGCTTTTGATTATGCACTTACTCTTGCAAAAAACAATAAAGTATTAATTTTTAACCGGGGTGAGAAAAATAAATGCAATCCTGTTTTATTTGAAATGTGTAAAAATAACAACACAATTAAAATTTTTTATAACAGAAATTTTGATTCTTTACAAGTTACAGATAAAAAAGTCAAATCCGTATTTCAATATAAAAATTCTTTTGAAAATTATCTGACTGATTATATTATTTTTGCCGTCGGAAGAGAGCCAGAATTGAATTTTTTACATAACTCAATTAAAGAAAAATTAAACTATTTAACTGACAATCATAAACTTTTTATTATCGGTGATTTGGCAAACGGCAAGGCACGACAAGCCTCAATTGCTGCCGGTGATGGGATAAAAACGGCAATGATAATTAAAGATATTGATTATTGAAATAAAAAAGAATAGTGGAAATATGTCTTCGACTTCGCTCAGACTGACTTTGGAAAGTTGAAGTAATGGTCTTCGGCTCCGCTCAGACTGACTTTGGAGTAATGAAAGGACGAAGTTATGGAATATTGGAAGAATGAGCAGTTATCAGTACCCGGCAATCTCTGTGTCTCTGTATCTCTGCGTTGAATATATTAAAAATAGTATTAATGAAGGTAATTAGGAGAATTAAAGAAAACAACATAGCAAACGTTTATATTGGCGAAACCGTTAATGGCAAATTATTTGAATTTGTTGAATCTATCCAGCCGCCTTTAACTATTCATGATAAATGGGTGTTGATTATTTCTACTTTGTTTGGCTGTCCGGTGAATTGTAAATTCTGTGATGCAGGTGGAAAATACAATGGGGAATTATCT
>JADFUO010000009.1 GCA_015222115.1 Bacteroidota bacterium
GCTTTAATATGTTTTGTATAACGCAGATGAAGCAATGTCCATAACTGGGCATTACCTTTTAAAATAACATGACCGCCCCTGCCGCCATCACCTCCGTCAGGTCCACCTTTAGGAATATATTTCTCCCTCCGGAAATGTGCAGAACCATTTCCTCCCCTGCCCGACCGGCAGTTGATCTTTACATAATCTACAAAATTTGAATTTCCCACTTTGGTTTTTTGTTTCAATAATCAATCCTGATAACTATCGGACAATAGAAAATAAAAAATGTTTATAATTTCGGGATTGTTTTTTAGCATAGTTTTTTCTGAATTTGTTTGCAACCTTGTGCTGAGCTAAGTATTATTAATTATTAATCTAAGTTTTATTCTTTTGTTATCTCTGCGCCTTTTCGCCTCTGCGTTTAGAATATTTGTTTGATTGAACGCAGAGATGCAGAGATATTATTTACTAACGTTTATAAAACTGATTGGTTACCAACAATCTTGTATATATCAGGATAATTACGCGCAAAGCCATCATAATCCAAACCATAACCAACTATAAAATCATTAGGTATTTCCATGCCGATATAATCAATCTTAAAATCCTTTTGAAATGCATCGGGCTTAAACAGCAAAGTAGCTATCCTGACATCAGCAGCTTCAAAATGCTTTAGTTTTTGGATAGTGTACTCCATTGTTATACCTGTGTCAATAATATCTTCAATAATAACAACCGACCGTCCCTTTATAGCTTTATCCAAACCAATCAATTCCCTGACGGTTGAGGTTGTTTCAGTACCTACATAAGATGAAAGTTTTACAAAAGTAACCTCACAATCAATATTTATTTTCTTGAAAAGGTCTGCTGCAAAAATAAAAGCGCCATTCAGCACAACGATAAATAACGGCACTTTTCCCTGCAGGTCGTTGTTGATCTTTTCAGCAATTTTGCTAACTGTTTTTTGGATTTCTTCGGCAGTTATTGAAATTGAAAATTCCTTATCTCTTACTTTTATTGTTTTCATTAGCACAATTATAAATTAAAGTTTTAATTTTGCTACGAAAGTAAAAATAATATTTATAACAAAGATATGAAACCAAAAGTAAGTATAATTATGGGCAGCACTTCCGACCTTCCTGTGATGGAAGAAGCTGCAAAAGTTTTAAATGAATTCAAAATTCCTTTTGAGTTAAATGCTTTATCGGCTCATCGTACTCCGGAAGAAGTGGAAAAATTTGCCAAAGGTGCTTACGAAAGAGGCATCAGAGTGATCATTGCAGGTGCAGGCATGGCTGCTCATCTTCCGGGAGTGATTGCTGCAATGACTCCGGTTCCCGTGATTGGAGTACCTATAAAAGCCACATTAGATGGCATGGATTCATTGCTTTCAATTGTTCAGATGCCTCCGGGAATACCTGTTGCAACCGTTGGAATTAATGCTGCCAAAAATGCAGGTATCCTCGCAGCCCAAATACTATCAGTTGATAATGAAAAAATCCATAAAAAAGTAGTTGAATACAAAAAAACCTTAAAAGATAAGATAGTTAAGGCGAATGAAGAGTTGTTGAAGGTGAAGTTTGAGTTTAAGGTTTAGTTTGATATCGTTAAGTTAAGGAATTTTATTTTGATTTAAGAACAAGGATTAACGATTTTAGATTTACGAAGTAATTCAAATTCAATATAATAATTCTAAAATCAAAAATCGGTATTCCCTGTTCATAATTCTATTCTCTTTTATAACTTAAAAACATTAAGCTTTAAGTTTGGAATTTTGTATTCTAAGTGATTATTAAGAATTCCAGTATCGGGTATCCAGCATCCAGCATCTTCAAGTGAAAGTAATGCTAACAATAGATTTTTTTAACAATACCGGTACCGAATGCTCACATTAGCGTTAACTTTATAAAATTGTTTGTATCTTCTCAATATTTAGAAGGAGACAAAGTCGGATATTAAATGTAGAATGCTCAATTATGAATATAGAAAAATACTATATTTGTATGATGATTTTGAAATATAAAACACAAAACTGAGCATGTTTTACATTATTTGTTGTGTATGGTTAATAAA
>JADFUO010000368.1 GCA_015222115.1 Bacteroidota bacterium
ATCTTATGAATGGAATATAGAACCGGTAGAAGCAGGAACTATCTCCGGTAACGATCTTATCGGAACTGTTGAATGGGATTTAAGTTATCTCGGATATGCCTATATTTCAGTAAAAGCAATAAATGAATGTGGTGAAAGTGATTACTCTGATGCTTTTGAAGTTACCGTGGACAATACCGTTGGAATTTCAAACGAAAGTATTAAAAATAAGGAATTTTTGATTTATCCGAATCCTGTTGATAATTTATCAAATATTGAATTTAAATTACAACATAAATCATCTGTTTCCATTGTAATTTATAATTCTTTAGGGCAGGAAGCATTTGTTTTGTTAAATAAAACTATATTAGATTCAGGTTCGCATAAATTAACTGTTGATGTTTCAGGATTTGAGGAAGGAATATATTATTGCATGCTAACAACTTCAGATAAAAAAATCACAAAGAAATTAATTATCATTAAATAAAATTTAAGAAATACTAATTATTAAAAATCTATAATCATGAAAAAACTAATTTTAATCTCAGTTGTTCTCTTCAGTTTTTTGAACATAACAGGAAATAATTGGATAAATATTAAATCTTCAGAACCTGTTCCTGCTAAAGTCAATCTTATTTCATCAAACATTGAAACTTCTGTGTTACAATTTTCTTTTGATGGATTTTTTACAGATGAAGTCCAAACTCCGAGAGGGATTGCTTTAAATATCAACCTTGAAAACACATCTCCTCTTCTTATTGCCGGAGCTCCAGACTTACTTAAATTAACATCATCAGTTATAATTCCTGATTTGGCAAAAATGGAATTAAAGGTAATTTCATCATCGTTCAGGGATTTTGAAAACATGGAAATTGCTCCGTCCAAAGGTAATTTAACAAGGGATATTGACCCTGCATCTGTTCCGTATGTTTATGGAAAACAATATGAACAGGATAAATTTTTTCCTGAAAAATTGGCAGAGTTGCGTAATCCATACATAATTCGTGATTACAGAGGGCAAACAATTGTAGTTTATCCTTTTCAATATAATCCGGTAAAAAAAGTCTTAAGAGTTTATTACGATATTATCATTGAAGTGAAAAAACTCAATGATGATGGAATTAATCCATTAATCAGAGACAGGGCTCCCGAAAAGATAAGTACCGAATTCAAAAATATTTATCAACGTCATTTTTTGAATACAAGTAGCAGCAGATATACACCCGTTGATGACCATGGAAATATGCTGATTATTTGTTATGCAGATTTTATGTCGGCAATGCAGCCCCTCATTGAATGGAAAACACAAACAGGAATACCAACCGAAATTGTTAATGTTGCAACTATTGGTAATTCGGCTGCCATTAAAACCTATATTGTAAATTATTATAACAATAATGGATTGACTTTTGTTTTATTGGTTGGAGATGGTGCTCAGGTACCAACGTCATATTCAAACGGACACTCTGATAATAATTACAGCTATATTGTTGGAAATGACCATTACCCCGATTTATTTGTAGGCAGGTTTTCCGCTGAAAATGTTGGTCAGGTTGAAACTCAGGTTGAAAGAACCGTTACCTATGAGCAAGATCCTTACAGGGATATTGACTGGTTTACTATTGGGACCGGCATTGCTTCTGACCAAGGTCCCGGTGATGACGGCGAATATGATTATCAACACATAAGAAATATAAATACCGACCTTTTAGGCTTTACTTATACATATTGTCATGAGTTATTTGACGGATCACAAGGAGGAAATGATGCCTCAGGCAATCCTACACCATCAATGGTTGCAGAAGCCGTAAATGACGGAACTACAATTATAAATTATTGTGGTCATGGAAGTACAACATCATGGGGCAGTTCAGGATTTTCAAATCCCGCTGTTAATAATCTGACAAATTCGGGTATGCTTCCGTTTATCTGGTCAGTTGCTTGTAAGAATGGTAATTTTGTTGGAACCACGTGTTTTGCTGAAGCATGGCTTAGAGCAGAATATAATGGTGAACCTTCGGGTGCAATTGCAACACTGATGTCCACTATTAATCAAAGCTGGAACCCGCCAATGTGCGGTCAGGATGAAATGGTAGATATTCTTGTTGAAAGTTATCAGAACAATATTAAAAGAACCTTTGGCGGTATTTCAATGAACGGTTGTATGCAAATGAATGATGAATACGGCAGTGGAGGAGATCAAATGACTGATACCTGGACATGCTTCGGAGACCCATCTCTTATGGTTAGGACAGCCATTCCTCAGGATATGACAGTTTCATATTATACGACAGTATTTATCGGAGCAACTCAGCTAACCCTTAATGCAAATGCCGAAGGTGGTGTGGTTGCACTTACTCTTGATGGTGCTATAATTTCAACGGCATTTATTGAAAACGGAACAGCAACATTGCAATTTGATGAATTAACAGCTCCGGGTATAATAACAATAACTATTACCGGGTTTAACTTTTTACCCCATATCGGCACAATTGAAATTGTTCCTTCTAACTGTCCTTATATTGTTTATGAATCAAATCAAGTAATTGATACAGCAGGAAACAATAATAATATGATTGATTTTGGAGAAAGTATTCAGCTTTCATTGGCATTTAAAAATATTGGAGGTGAACCAGGTAATGATGTGGTAGTGGATATCAGCACCAATGATGATTATATAATTCTCAATGATTCTACAGAAAATTATGGAAATATTGCTTCGGGGCAAACAGTTTCGGTTGAAGGTGGATTTGCTTTTGATGTTTCTGATAGTATCCCTGATCAACATGTGATTATTATTGATATTACAATTTCAGATTCTGAGGATTCTACATGGTATTGTACTTGTCAATTAATAGCTAATGCTCCCGTGTTATCAATTGGTAATATGATAATTGATGACGGAACATACGGTAATAACAACGGCAGGTTAGACCCGGGAGAAACAGCTGATATAAAAATTAAAAATTATAATCTCGGTCATTGCTTCGCAGAAAATACAATAGCAACTCTAACGACTGCTTCCCAATATATTACAATGCAAAATACAACTGACACACTTGGAACATTAGGATTCTTCATGCCAATTTATGCTGTATTTACAGTTA
>JADFUO010000369.1 GCA_015222115.1 Bacteroidota bacterium
GCCAATAAGCATTATAACTGCCGGACAATATACAAATTCAAAAAATATACCTATTGTATTGAATACTCCTTTTACTATTATTAAAACAATCAATCAGCAGGGATTACAGCCGGTTAATTATTTTTCAGATGATGAGGAATTAAACAAAATATTTAATCCTGTTTTTAAAAACAAAATTATCCGGACTGATACTTCCGTAAGTATTTTTAAAGATTTAAACCTTGTGATATTTATCATGGAAAGTTATACAACCGAACATATCGGGGCTTTAAATCCTTTCCTTGAAAACGGTAATTACAAAGGATATACGCCCTTTCTTGATTCGTTGATTAATAAAAGTTTGGTGTTTAAAGGCTATGCCAATGGCAAAAGGTCAATTGAAGGTATTCCTGCAATTCTGGCAAGTTTGCCCACTCTTATGAATTTTGATTACATCACTTCTATTTATTCCGGAAATAAAATCAACAGCATTGCAGGTTTATTAAAAGAAAAAGGATACTCGTCGGCATTTTATCACGGTGGTACAAATGGCACTATGAGCTTTGATGCTTTTGTTAAAATTGCAGGTTTTGAAAAATATTACGGTAGAACCGAATATAATAATGAAAAGGATTTTGACGGAAAATGGGGGATTTTTGACGAAGAATTTTTTCAGTTTGCCGCAGAAAATATAAATCAGACACAACAACCGTTTTTCGCTACGATTTTTTCGCTTTCATCACATCATCCCTATTCCATTCCCGAAAAGTATAAAAATAAATTCCGCAAAGGAAATTTGGAAATTCATGAAAGCATTATGTATACCGATTATGCTTTAAAACAATTTTTTAAAACCGCTTCTAAAATGCCATGGTTTGAAAATACTTTGTTCGTAATTACTGCGGATCATACTTCCGAAGCATATTATCCGCAATATCAAACCAATGCAGGCAATTATGCCATTCCAATAATCTTTTACAAACCAGGCAGCAACTTAACCGGAATTCAAACTGATATTGCCCAACAAACCGATATTATGCCTACAATTTTAAATTATCTTAATTTTGATAAAAATTTTATTGCTTTCGGAACCAATTTACTTGATATAACTTCATACCATTTTTCTATCAGTTATTTAAATGGCATTTATCAATTAATTAAAGATAATTACGTTTTACAGTTTGATGGAAATAAATCAACAGCTCTGTATAACTTAAATACCGACAGTCTTTTGCATAATAATCTGATAAACTCAGAAGAAACTATAAAAACCGAACTTGAAAATTTTATCAAAGCTATTATACAGCAATATAACAGCAGGTTGATAAATAATGAACTCATAATACAAGAATAGTGTAACGTTTCATCAAAACATAAACATAGTTTTGCTACAAAATTCCAAATGACAAATAAAAAGAAAATACAATTTATAATTAATCCTATTTCAGGGGTTGGCAGGCATAAGCTTATAGAAAAATATATTGATAAAAAGATTGATAAAACTGTTTTTGATTATGATATTTCATACACAAAACACCCATTGCACGGAACACAAATTGCCGGTGAAGCAATAAAAAACAATTATGAAATTATTGTAGCTGTCGGAGGTGATGGCTCAATCAATGAAATAGCACAAAAGCTTATCGGATCAAACACTATTTTAGGAATACTACCAACCGGCTCGGGCAACGGACTTGCACATCATCTTAATATTCCTGTTAA
>JADFUO010000043.1 GCA_015222115.1 Bacteroidota bacterium
ACGATACGTTAAAGCCTGTTCTTAGCGATATTGTTAATATTGATATGGAATACGGACTAAAAGATTCAATTATATTCAGTAGTTATAAATCAAAGCGCCCTGTTAAGATACCTATTATTGAACCTCAGTTTAAAGGTGATTTTTATGAAGCTCTGACTTATTTGTCGGTTGGCGATAGTGCAACTTTTATTATTAGTGCTGATTCGTTTTTTCATATAACTGCCAGATCACCTAAGCTACCTCCATTTATTGACAGTAATAGTGTTCTGTATTTTAATGTAAAACTTAATAGTATTCAAACAGAAGAAGAAGTTAAAAAAGAAGAGCAGGAAAAAAATGCAATATTAAAAATTGAAGAAGGAGAAAAATTAAAATTATACCTTAGTGATAATAAAATTACTATTAAGCCCACTGAATCAGGATTATACTATATTGAAACAAAAAGAGGCAGAGGTTCAAAAATTGACACCAGCGATTGGGTTAAAATTCATTTTGCAATTAATTTATTAAATGGTAATAAAATATTTTCAACAAGAGATAGGGGCGAACCTATTGAAATTGAATATGGTAAAAAGTTTGACACAGATGGACTTGAAGAAGCCATAGGAAAAATGAAAAAAGGTGGAAAAGCAAACTTAATAGTTCCTTCAAGTATTGCTTTTGGAGAAATGGGAAGGGGAGGCGCTATACCTCCATTTTCTACACTTTTATATGATGTTGAAATTATTGATGTTCGCTCAAAAGCCGAATATGAAAAGGAAAAAGCATTAGAAAGAGAAAAACAAAAAGCTGAAAACCAAAAATTAATGAAGAGCGAGAAAGCAAAAATAAATAAATATATTAAAGACAATAATATTACAACAAAACCTACTAAAGACGGCTTGTATTACATTGAAACCTTAAAGGGTACCGGCAAAAAAGCAGAAAGCGGAAAAAAAGTTAAGGTACATTATAGCCTTTATTTAACAGATGGTACAAAGCTACAATCATCACTTGACAGTGGACAACCGTTTGAATTCACATTAGGCAAAGGTCAGGTTATTAGAGGATGGGATGAAGGTATTACCATGATGAATGAAGGAGGCAAAGCCAAGCTTATTATTCCATCAATAATAGGATATGGCGAAAGAGGAAAAGGAAGCGATATTCCACCGTTTACTCCTTTGGTTTTTGAAGTGGAATTGTTGGAAGTGAATTAGGCACTCAAGCCGAAATTTTTACCAAATTTATCAGTCTGGACATGTTGCTGATAACAACTAAAATATTTTATTTTTCATTTTTCCCTTTGTTTTTTACATATAAAGAATTATTTTTGCAGTCCGAAAAATTAAAGCTAAAGAAATGAAAAAAGACATTCATCCAAAAGATTACAGATTAGTTGTTTTTAAAGATATTTCAAACGAATATACTTTCATTACAAAATCAACTATAAGAACTAAAGAAACAATTATTTGGGAAGACGGGATGGAATATCCGCTTGTAAAATTGGAAATTTCACATACATCTCATCCGTTTTACACAGGTAAAATGAAATTTGTTGATACTGCAGGGCGAGTTGATAAATTCAAAAGCAGGTATAAAAAACATCTTGAAAAGAAAAACAACTAATAAACTAAAAATTATATATTTATAGCCCTTAATTTTGTTAAGGGCTTTTTTCGTGCTTATTTTGGCATATATATTGCCATAAAATAAAAATAAAAATTTACTTAAAATTTAATAAAATCAATGTACATTTTAAAGTACTGAAATACTGATTGTTAAACTTTAAATCATAGATTTGTAAATTTTTTTTATGGAACTATTAATTTATACCTGACAATCTGACTTAAAATAACAACTATGAACAATTTTCCGGAAAATGATTTACTGAATTTATCTGAAATTATTGAAACAGAAGCTGAATTTATACCATTACTTTCTTCAGAAGATGAAGAACTTATTAATGCAGAAGACATTCCCGAATCATTACCTGTTTTGCCTTTGCGTAATACCGTATTATTTCCAGGTGTGGTAATTCCAATTACTGTAGGGCGTGATAAGTCTATTAAGTTAATTAAAGAATCATACAGGACAGATAAAATAATTGGCGTAGTTGCTCAAAAAGATGTTAAAGTTGAAAATCCTGAATTTAAGGATATGAATAAAATCGGTACTGTTGCTCAAATCCTGAAGATTCTGCAAATGCCTGATGGAAGCACAACTGCTATTATTCAGGGTAAAAAGAGATTTCAACTGATTGAACTTATTCAATCCGATCCATATTTTAGGGCAAAAGTTTCTCAATTTGAAAAAGTACAGAATTTTGAAGGTGACGAAAAATTTACTGCCTTAATTGCCTCACTTAAAGACGTTTCAATTCAAATAATCAAGAAATCACCAAACATACCTACCGAAGCAGGTTTTGCAATAAATAATATTGAGAGTCCTGTATTCCTTGTAAATTTTGTTTCATCAAGTTTAAATATTGATGTTGTTGAAAAACAGAAATTACTTGAAATAAGCGATTTACATGAGCGAGCAAATAAAGTGCTTGCTGCCTTGATAAAAGATTTGCAGATGCTTGAGTTAAAAAATCAAATACAGGACAAAGTAAAAACTGATCTTGATAAGCAACAAAGAGATTTTTTACTCAATCAGCAGTTGAGAACCATACAGGAGGAATTAGGTGGTAGTTCTAATGAACAGGAAATAGGTGAATTAAAAAAGAAAGCGAAAAATAAAAAGTGGTCAAAAGAAGTTTCAAAAGTTTTTGATAGAGAATTAAAAAAGCTGCAGCGAATGAATCCGCAGGCTGGTGAATATTCTGTTCAACTGAATTATTTGGAAATTGTTGCAGAACTGCCATGGAATGAATATACTGAAGATAAATTTGACTTGGACAGGGCACAAAAAATACTTGATGAAGACCATTATGGTCTGGAAAAAGTTAAAGAAAGAATAATTGAACATTTAGCAGTTATTAAGCTGAAAAAAGATTTGAAATCACCAATTTTATGTCTTGTAGGACCTCCCGGAGTTGGTAAGACTTCTCTCGGAAAATCAATTGCACGGGCTCTTGGCAGGAAATATATAAGAATGTCTTTGGGTGGCATGAGAGATGAAGCCGAATTACGTGGACACAGAAAAACATATATCGGTGCAATGCCCGGCAGAATGATACAGAGCTTAAGAAAAGTTAAATCATCAAATCCTGTTTTTGTACTTGATGAAATTGATAAAGTTAGCGGAAGCAATATAAGTGGCGACCCGCAGGCAGCTTTGCTTGAAATTTTAGACCCTGAGCAAAATATTGCTTTTCACGACAATTATCTTGAAATTGATTATGACTTATCAAGAGTAATGTTTATTGCTACTGCCAATACTCTTAGTAC
>JADFUO010000370.1 GCA_015222115.1 Bacteroidota bacterium
CACTTAATCCTTTTTTAAAAAAATCTCTTCGTTTCATAATGTCTTTTATTTATCAATTCATTATAAAAGTGATCCTGCTAATAAAAATGCGATTTTTTTCATGTCTTAAAAAATCTATTTTTCATTATAAAGGTGAACGTCGGTTTGCGGGAATGGAATAGATATTCCTTTTTTATCAAATGTTTTCTTAATGTTTTCGGGCATACTAAATAATACACCACCATAATCAGCGGAGTTCACCCAAACCCGTACAACAAAATTAACAGAACTGTCAGCCAGTTCGGAAACTGCAATGAAGGGTTCCGGTTCTTTCAGAATTCTTTCGTCGCTATTGATAATTCCTTCAATAACTGTTCTGGCTTTATCAATATCATCATCGTATCCTATACCAAAAGTAAAATCCACACGACGTGTAGGTTCGTTTGAATAATTGGTCATAGCGTTTGTAGATAATCCTCCATTTGGAATAATAACGGTTTTATTGTCGGGTGTTTTAAGAACAGTATTAAATATCTGAATTTCTTTAACTGTTCCTGTAAATCCTTGTGCTTCAATAAAATCGCCTACTTTAAATGGACGGAACAAAACAAGCATTACTCCTCCTGCAAAATTTTGAAAAGTGCCTGATAATGCCATACCAACAGATAAAACTGCAGCAGCCAAAATAGCAATAAAAGATGTCATTTCAACTCCTAACATGCTGATTACACTTATAATCAACAAAATCTTTAATAACATTGAAAGCAATGAGCGTAAAAATTGTCGGATTGTTGCGTCCACTTTCCTTTTTTCCATCATGCGGACAATAGCTTTTATGATTATTCTAATAATCCATAGTCCTATAATTAGCGTAATAATGGCGAGTAATAGTTTCAATCCGTATTCTATAGCTAAATCAGAAATAATACTTAAAATTTTTTCTATGTCAAATTTTTCCATAACTTATTTCTTTATTTTATTTATACTATTATTACTTTTCCCCTTCAGGTTAATTTTTGAAATAATCAGTTTAGATGATAGGGTGTAAAATTATATATTTTTTTGATTTAATTTATATGGCAAAATAATATTTTGATGTGCTGATAAAACATATTTGCTTTCTAAACTGGTAATGAACGAGAATGCAAAATTATTAAACCATAAATTGCCTTAAACCAGTTAGTAATTTAATTCTATATTCGTAAAGTTTACGACACGAAGTTAGTATGTATGTATTGCGTTTCAGTATAATTTGAACAACGAATATAGAACATCGAATATTGAATGTAGAAGTACCAATACCAAAAAACTATCCTGTTTTCCGCAATGTGACATCCTAAACACAAATATTTATAAAGGCTTTTTTTTAATTGTTCTTTTAGCTTGAAATATTCAACTCTATTTATGTGTTCGGAAAACAGGAAAATAACGAATCTCGAATAATGAAATATCAGAAAATTGGTTATGTTACTACATATCAATCTGTTTTTCCCATGTAATGTTTTATTACCAGCCCGTTATCAAATTTCTAATGAATATTGAAGCATAACTGTTCTCATTTGTTCTGCTTTCAGGGGTCTTAAAGAATAGGTGCGGTTAAGGAAATTATTTATAATCAGGGCAATTTTATGATGTTCCAAAAACTTATAGCTAATTCTTCCATCCATAATTAAATTTCCATTATTATGGTGATTAAAATAATTCATATAATAAACCGGTTGAAGTGAGCCACCGCTTTTTTTGGTAACATCTTCAAACTCTTCAATTGCTTTATCAAGATTTTCCATTTTACTAAAATATTTCAAGCTAAACCCGAAAGCAAATTCTTTAAATATTAATTCAATGTCAGCCTTAATTGTATGCAGAAACCTGTATTTTAAAATTCTTCTGCTCGGATCTATGCTTGTTGAATTATATGAAAATTCCGTTTTACCACCGGGGTTATAATCATGGGCAAAAATCATGTCGGGTTCAAGTGCTTCCGGCAAAATATAATTATACCCGATAATTCCATTCAAATAGGTATAATCATTAAGTCTGGCTTGCCCTGTAACTGAAATATCCAATCCTAAAATTCTTGATTTTCCCGTGTTCACAAATTTAAATCCTGCAACGGCAAAAGTATAGGTAGAATCCCAAAAACCAAACAAGTATTCAATAGTATTTGAATATTCCTGCCAGAATGCGGCAATATCAAAATATCCGAAATAGTTTCCGAATTTAAATCCTTGTTTAAAACCAACTTCTGCATTCCAGCTATATTCGGGTTTAAGATACGGATTATCAAACACTCCAAACGAACCAAAAGAAGTACGAATATATCGCTCGGTAATAGTTGGAAATCTATAGCCCTGACCAAACGAAGCCCTCATATATGTTTCCTGCATCAATTTTATGCTGGTTCCTACCCTGAAAATCGGCTTGAATTCTTTTATAGTGTCGTTCATGCTATAATATTCTGTTCTGGTTCCAAGCGAAATATTTATTGCATTCCAAAACTTTTTTTCAATCTGGAGATAAAGTGAAAAATTCTGCATTTTATTATTGGGTGAACCCGACCCCATATACATTTCATCATGGCAACTTACATACTGATTTGACATTCCGAAAATGAATTCAAGATCATTAAGGTTGACAAAATTTTTCCTGAACTGATAATCTCCATAAATGGATAATGTTTGATTTAATTGATCATTTGACATTTTATTATCATTATACATTACACGGGCTTTCAAACTATGTTTTACTCCAATATTAGAATAAAAATTAATATACGGGTCAGCATAAAACATAAATCTGTTACGAAGTACTACGCCACCGGGGTATGCACGGAAAAAATTCGTAGTATCATCAAGCCATGCAATAACCAAATTTGATTTATCAATCATAAAATTTCCATTAAGCCCGAAATTCAATCCCTCAATTTTTTTTGACCTTCGTCTTATGTTAAAATTAAACCTTGCCCTTCGGCTTGCCATTTGCTTGTCGGAAAAATTTGTTATGGTATCATTTACATGAGGGCCCGGTCGTGGGGAACCGATAAACCCATGGTCAAAATTAACATTTCCGCCAAGTACAAGGTCTAGATTACCAATTTGTCGTGAATGAAGAAAGTTAGCTCCTGTAATATACGGATAATCATCCCACCATTTTTGAGATTTATCTCTTGGAGCAGAATAAAATCCGGTATATACATTTACCTTTGTAAGGGGATCTAACTTTGGAAAAGCTGTTCGTATATATATAGCCCCACTTAAAGCAGATGCCCCGGAAAGCACTGATGAAGCTCCTTTTATAATTTCAATTTGTTCAATATTTTCAACAGGAATAAATTCCCAGTATGGTCTGCCGGCATCACCCGAAAGTATTGGCATATCATCAACTAAAATTGCAACCTTGCTTCCCACTCCCATCGTAAAACCACTTCCTCCCCGTAATTGCGGTTCTTCATCAAGAATATTAAGTCCGGGTACTAAATCCAGAATGGTATTAATACTTCTTGTATTTTTATTTTCAATTAATTGAGGTTGAATAACATCTATGGAAAAGGTAAGGTCCTCAATATTTTTTTCAAATTTACCTGCTGTTATTTCAATTTCATCAAATACTATAGTATAGGGACGAAGTTCTATGATGCGTTCTACTGTTTTTCCACCAACAATTATTACTGAAACGGTATCCGTTTTCATGTTGGTAAATGATATCACAAAAAAATAATTTCCCGGTTTCAGTAAAATAGAAAACTCACCTTCGGTATTAGTAACAGTGCCGATTGAAGGGTCTTTTTTTAAAATAACATGGGCACCAATCAATACTTCGCCGGTTTCTTTAGCTTTTACAATTCCTTTAAAATTACCTGTTTCCTGCGAAAAAGATATTCGTAGAAACGATAAAAATATTAACAAAAGAATAAACCGGTTTATTAATTTCATATCTAAAATGAAAAAGGATAAAAACTTTCTCTTATTTGTGAAAAAATTATTGTATCAGGCTATGTGTTTGGAGTTTGATGTTTGGAGTTGAAACAGTTGCGGGTTGAAAATGTTTTTAATCTAAATTCCTGTTTTTTATGTCTTAATTTTAACCAGCAACCAGTATCAAGCATCAAGCATCCAGTATCAAGCATCAAGTATCCAGTATGCCTAATCTATTGAATAAACAATTTCTGTGTGTATACCCATGATGTACCCTGAATTTCACAGATATAAATTCCTTTAGGAATATTAACGTGGATTATATTTTTCTGATTTGGTAAAATATGATCTGTTAAAACAAGCCTGCCAGAAAGGTCATATATTTTTAAGTCCGGGTTTTCATTAAAATTCTGAACCATCCAATCCACAACAACAGTATTATACCATGAATATATGTTGATATCACCCTTTTGTTTTTCCTGAATTCCTCCTGAATTATATATCAGTTCAATATCATCATATAAAGCAATACTGCCTTCAACCGATATTGTACTGTCACCTGAATTAAGTACTAATAAAATATATTCAGGTGTTTCTGAATTATAATATGAAAATGGTACGGAAAATCTCGTCCATGTATCAACTACCACGGGTTCTGAAATAAAGTTGGCTAGTGCAATCCAGTTTGAAAATGTTCCATTTTCGGGTATTTTGGCAAAGCCTGTATGAATTAATGCTTTTACACGTGCAACATCATTTCCTTGCGGATAATATTTAAACCAACCAACTAAACTATCAGGTCTTAATGTAAGCGGTGTATTCCATCTGGGATCACTCGTATCGGTAAACACATAACCGTTTTCAGGATTTAGTTCCGAATGTACTCTGCCGTTAGTAAGAGTACCTGCTGCAATAATCGACATAGCCCCAACATTAAACAATTTTATAGAATAACTACCGCTGTGTGCAGTATCACATTTGCCCCAAACAACAGGAGCGAAAGGATTTAATGTTTCATTATCGGAGGTTTTGATAGAGCTCCAGTTAACCGGCTCATCAATTACGGTTCCGGCATCCTCCCAGTCTTCAAAACCGGGGTTTTCCAATTGTTGTCCATAGGACGTAAAAACAATTGCAATGCTTAAAAATAATCCAAAAAGTAATTTCTTTTTCATATTTTAAATTTTAATTAATAATTAAATAATTTTACAAATTCTAAGCAAATATATAAAATTTTTATTCCAATACAATTAAAATGGCCGGTATTTATATACATATTCCATTTTGTAAACAAAAATGCCATTATTGTAATTTCTACTCTATAGTATCATTAAAACACACAAAAGATTATATAACTGCTTTATTAAAAGAAATCTATCTTCAAAAAAATTACTTACAAAATGAATCTGTAAAATCAATTTATTTCGGTGGCGGTACTCCATCTGTACTCAGAACTTCTGAAATAGCTTTAATTCTAAATGAAATATTTAAAATTTTTAATGTTGACACAAATTCTGAAATTACTTTAGAAGCAAATCCTGATGATATATCATTATCAAAATTAAACGATTTAAAAAACATATCAATAAACCGGCTTAGTATTGGAATTCAATCTTTTAATGATAAAGACCTGAAATACTTAAAACGTATCCATAATTCCGGACAAGCATTAAATTCAATTAAACTTGCCCGGGATGCAGACTTTACAAATTTATCAATTGACCTGATTTATGGTATTCCTACTTTAACAAAGGAAAGCTGGACGAAAAATCTGGAATATTTCTTTAATTCGGATATACCCCACCTTTCGGCATATTCTTTAACAATAGAACAGAAAACTGTTTTGAATAAATTAATCTTACAGAAAAAGATACAAC
>JADFUO010000371.1 GCA_015222115.1 Bacteroidota bacterium
TAATCGCATACAACACCTTCAGCTATATCAAAAATATCTTTGTAATCAAAAAAATAAATATTGTTCAAAGCAATATTCCCGAGCATGTATTTAATGGTAGTTTGATTAAGATTTTCATGTGGGAGAAGTTCAATTATTTCAGGAATTGTTCCTTTAGCTTCAATTTTAAATTCAATTGCTTTTGCGAAATTAATCAGTGTTCCGGATATTTTTGCATTTTTATCAGAACTGCTTATTGTAACAAAATAATTCCCTTTCCACAATAAAACATAATAATTATACAAATTAGCCTGATTACCAATCTCAAGAATTTCACCCCCTACCCTGCTCAAAGTATAAATCCCGAAAGCAGCATTGTTGTTTTTCATTTTATATATCTCAATATAAATTGAATTTGTGTCATTTTTGATATACTCGGCTGCAGCTACTTCAATAAATCCGTATTCAATATAAAGTTCCGCACCTCCGTTAATAAGGTAAAACAGCTCATCGCCCTGAAAAGTTTTTACAGTATCGTTTAGTTTCCATTCACCTGATTTATCTATACCATTCAGATAATAATATTCATTTTTAGTTTGAGAAAAACCTTGAATAAATAAAAACAAGGTTAAACATATTGAAGCAAAAAAAACAGAAACAGATGTTTTCAAATTATCATTAATACATTCCATACTTTGGGTTTTATATTAGCCTTGTATATACTATTTTCCCGCAATATTCTTATCAGATACTGTTGCGAGTTGCGAGTTGCGGGTAAAAGGTTATACTCGAAACACTTAACCCGTAACACGCAACTAAAAAACCTTTTGTTTATAGATTTAGTTAAGTAATGAATATAGCATGCTAAATACTAATCTCTTTAACATTCAATTTCATATAATCAATTTCTCCAAGTCCGAGATCATAAGCTTTTTTTATTGAGATAATTTCTTCGGGTTTATAATCCAGATAATTACAGCATAATGCATCAACTGCAACTATATCAGTACCTGCAACAACTTTATCATGTTTAGCAATATCACCGGGACCTCCGGGACCATTGGTGATAAGAAATTCCGTTGAATCAACAACAATAAGGTCGGATTTTCTTACTAAATTAATATCAGCAATACATTGTCCGAGGTAAACAGGGTCATTACGAACACCTGATCCCAAATGGTAAGTTATATTGGTTTTACGCGTACAAACACCCATCATGTTTTTTAATGCCCCTGTATAAAAAGTACATGGATGGTGTTTGGATATTGGAATATTGATAAATACATCACATTCAAATAATGCCTTAATGATTTCAGCATCTTTTAAAGAGATTGCACCTTCAATTTTTTCTTTCAGAATAAAATCTTTTTCAGTGAATTTTGCCGGAACAGTATTAGCTGCATTATTTTTTAAACGGTCAATATCAGCTTTATAATTTACTGATAATGGACTTCTTTCCCAGTATTCAGGGTAAACATTTTGTAAGCAATTAACCTCTTTGGCACCTGATTCAAAACACATTTTCACAACTGCAATTGTTATGTCGGGATTTACATAGGCACCGGGTTTCTCAAAATCGGAATTTATCAGTAATCCGACTTTTGAACCTGCCGGTACAAATTTTTCCATACCTCCCAACATTTCAACAGCTTTTATTGTGCTGTCAAAATAATTTGAACCTTGTACAACTGAAATGTCAATATTTTCGGGATTTGTCATTCCTGAAAGAAATTTCGGCAATAAGGCACTTCCAATAACTGTTGCAGCTCCTAATGCACTGCTTTTCTTAATAAATGAACGACGACTTAATTTGAGATTCATAATTTTATATTGAAATATTGGATAAAAATATGGAAATTTATTGAAATTAAAGACAGATCAATAAAATTATTGAAATATTGGTAATAAGGAGTAATGGA
>JADFUO010000372.1 GCA_015222115.1 Bacteroidota bacterium
ACATAAGTTAAAAATGAATAACTTAAATTATTTTGCTGATCGTTTGTAATATCTTCCTGTTCAATAAGTTTCCAGTCGTTAAAATTTACTTCAAAAAAAGTATCTGCCTCAAAATCTTTATGAACTCTGGTTAAATAAAATTTATTTGCAAAAGGTAAAAATTGTTTATAAATGGAAGCACCGCCGATAATGAAACTTTCTTCTGTTTCATTGCATAAATCCAAGGCTTCATCAATTGAATAAACAGTTATACATCCCTCAAATTTATCGTTTTTATCATCGGAAATTACAATATTTTTTCTGTTGGGCAGAGGACCATTTGGTAATGATTCATAAGTTTTCTTACCCATTATTACCTGATGTCCTTTTGTGATTTTTTTAAATCGTTTCAAGTCATTTGAGATGTGCCATAAAAGTTTATTATCCTTTCCGATGGCATTATTTTGAGCAATTGCAACAATTATTGATATTTTTTTCATTAATCTCTGAATTTATTAATATTGTGCCGTGTAAAATTACAGAACTGTTAAACCGAAATCTCGCCTTTAATATGAGGATGGGCAACATAATCCACCAGTTCAAAATCTTCATATTTAAAATTAAAAATATTATTTACTTCGGGATTGATTTTCATGCTTGGTAGTTTGTATGGTTTACGTGTTAGCTGCAATTTCACCTGATCAATATGATTCAGGTAGATATGAGCATCGCCGAAAGTGTGAATAAAGTCACCTGGTTTAAGATTTGTTACCTGGGCTACCATCATTGTTAAAAGTGAATATGAAGCAATATTAAAAGGCACTCCAAGAAAAATATCAGCACTTCGCTGATATAAATGGCAGGATAATTTTCCGTCGGCAACATAAAACTGGAACAAAATATGGCATGGAGGCAAAGCCATTTTATCCAGTTCGCCAACATTCCATGCATTGATTATATGTCTTCTTGAATCTGGATTTGATTTTATTGATTCAATTAAATTTGTGATTTGGTCAATATGTTTACCATCCGGTGTGGGCCACGACCGCCACTGGTAGCCGTAAATATGTCCAAGGTCGCCCTTTTCATCAGCCCATTCATCCCAGATAGTTACTTTATTATCATTAAGAAATTTTATGTTTGTATCACCAGCCAAAAACCAAAGCAGTTCATAAATGATTGACCTTAAATGCAGTTTTTTGGTTGTCATCACAGGAAAACCTTTGTCTAAATTAAATCTCATCTGGTAACCAAAAACACTGATAGTTCCGGTTCCTGTACGGTCTTTTTTTTCAATACCGGTTTTTAAAATGTGTTCAAATAAATCAAGATATTGTTTCATTATATTAATATTTTTGTTATTGGATAAATTGTAGAGACACGCCATGGCGTGTCTCTACAATTTATCCAATCAGCATTCCGATAATAGTTGCAGAAAACAAAGATGCGATTGTGCCTGCCAGTAATGCTTTCATTCCATATTTTGAAAGCAACACTCTTTGATTTGGGGCAAGCGAACCTATACCTCCAATCTGAATACCAATTGAAGCAAAATTTGCAAAACCGCAAAGCATATATGTTGCCATAATAATTGATTTTTGATGTGCAAAGGCACCTGCTTCTTTTAGGTCGGCAAGACTGATATATCCAATAAATTCCGTCATAATTATTTTTTCGCCGAGCAAACGACCGACAAGTGTCATATCCTGTGCACTTACACCAATCAGCCACATCAAAGGGGAAAAAACATATCCCAAAATAAATTGAAGCGAAAGTTTATTGTACTGACCACTTGTACCCTCTGCAATCATAGAGTTTAGCCCTGTCCACCCGCCAATTTTCATCATAATAAAATTAAACATTGCTATAAATGCAATGAATACCAACAGCATTGCAGCAACATTCACCGCTAATTTTATTCCATCAATTGTACCGTTTGAAATAGCATCAAGCACATTAGTGCCAATCTTTTCTTTTGATATTTCTATAGTTTTTAAAACATCTTCGGTTTGAGGCACTAAAATTTTTGATGCAACAATAGCTCCGGGTGCAGCCATTATTGAAGCAGCTAATAAATGTTTTGCAAACAGCAACCGTTGTACCGGGTCATCTCCACCCAAAAAACTAATATAAACTGCAAGCACTGCTCCGGCAATTGTTGCCATACCTCCTGTCATTACAAGCAGTATCTCTGATTTATTCATTTTTGGGAGATATGCCTTTATCAAGAGCGGAGATTCTGTTTGTCCTAAAAATATATTTCCTGCTACTGATAAGCTTTCAGCCCCTGATAATTTCATAGCTTTTGACATCAACCATGCAAGAACATAAACTATCTTTTGGATAATTTTTAAAAAATACAAAAGACTCATTAACGCTGAAAAGAAAATAATTGTTGGTAATATCTGTGTTGCAAAATTAATAAGCGGTGCTTCTACTTCTCCTGTTACCATTGATCTAAACAAAAAATCACTGCCTGCTTTTGTAAAATCAAGAATAAGAACAAATATTTTCCCTGTAAATTCAAAAATTGCCTGAATAACGGGAATATGTAAAATTCCTATTGCGATAAGCACCTGTATGCAAAGTCCGGTGATTACTACCCTCCATGATATTGCTTTACGGTTGTTGCTGAAAACATAAGCAATTAAAACCAAAACTATAATCCCTAAAATTCCCCTCAAAATTGTTATAAAACTAATACCCGAACCTTTGTCAGAAATAAGAATGCTTTTTCTCCCTTCTGATATTATTGTCAAATCTTTTTCTGCATCTTCAACCGACATTTCAACCGTAGAATCAATATTCGGTATACTAAATGATGTTGAATCATTTTGAATTGATGAATTTTGAGCAATTACTATTACCGAACCTATTGCTATTACTGCTATTATAAAGATAAAAAATTTATACTTCATATATATAATTTAATTTATAAAAAATAATTGCCATTGCATTATGAAGTCCATTTTCAGGATACATACAATGACAATAAAAATATTACTTCTTCCAAGCATTTAGCCATTTAACCATTCATTCTCAGAATCTGTAACTGTCCTTTAATTTTTGCTAAAAGTGGGTTTAGTTTTAAACTTGTTTTATCACACTTTTTTCCTTCTGTTAATTTCATCCCTGATTTCAGACGCCTTCTCATATTCTTCATTATCAATAGCTTTTTTCAGTAGAATATGTAATTCATTCAATGAGTAATCGCCATATACATTTCCTTTTTTTTGTTGAATTTTTTGCTTTTTGAACGGACTTGCAATAGTTTCATCCAAAATAATACCTGCTTCTGCCAGAATTTTTTCATAAGTATAAATAGGGCAATGAAATCTAATAGCCAAAGCAACGGCATCTGAAGTACGAGAATCTATCTCGTTTATAATACCACCCTGTTCACATATTAATTTTGCAAAAAATACTCCTTCATGAAATTTATTTATTATAACTTCCTTAATTATTACATTATAAGTATCGGCAAATTTCTTTAATAGATCGTGAGTTAAGGGTCTTGACGGTTTCATCTTTTCAAGTTCAATAGCGATTGCCTGCGCCTCAAATCCACCGATAATGATTGGGAGTCTTCTTTTTGAGCCTACTTCTCCCATAATCAATGCATAAGCTCCGCTTTGCGACTGGCTGTATGACATTCCTATTATTTCAAGCCTGATTTTATCCATTTTATTAAAAATAATGAAGATAATTTAAAAACGGGTAAGTTGATAAAAGTATATATTTA
>JADFUO010000373.1 GCA_015222115.1 Bacteroidota bacterium
GTCGTTTATTACTAATTTATTTACAGGAATAAGTGTTGATAAAATTGAAATCCCTATAATCACAGGAAATCTTGTAAATAGTTTCAGAGACATTTTTTCAAGTATTAAAATTTCTTCTATTTCAATTGTTGTAATTGCTGCAATTGCTTCTCTATTTCTACTTGACAAATTTTTAAAGAAGAAAATAACTACGAATATATTCGTTATATAATATTCGGAACTCCTGCCCGACCATAAACCAAATATTGTTATTTAGTCCATCTCTACTGGATTAATTTTTGTATTCTTTATTCCCCAAGACTGCCGTCTTGAGTTACAAACAGGTCATGCCTTCAGTATTTTTAGTTTAAATATTTTAGTCCTAACAGGAATAATCAATTTATAAATAATTGTAGTTTAGAGAATTGAAATTTATTTATGATTTGTGATTTGAAATTTGTGATTTAATCTTACTTTTGACTCATTAAAATTTAAAAATCAAATTATGTCAAACAGTCAAGGAAAAAAAGCAAAAGATAAGGAAAACTTAAACAAGCCTTCCCTGAATTTTATAGAAAATATTATTGAAGAAGACCTTAAAAACCATAAAAACGAGGGCAGGATACATACAAGATTTCCCCCTGAGCCAAATGGTTATCTTCATATCGGACATGCAAAATCAATATGCTTTAATTTTGGATTAGCTGAAAAATACAACGGTAAGTGTAATCTCAGGTTTGATGATACAAATCCTATTAAAGAAGAAGTTGAATATGTTGATTCAATCATTGAAGATATTAAATGGCTTGGATTTGACTGGGAAGACAGGTTGTTTTATGCTTCCGATTATTTTGATCAGCTTTACAAATGGGCAATAAAATTAATAAAAGATGGAAAAGCTTATGTTGACGATCAAACTTCCGAACAAATCAGCGAACAAAGAAAAACACCAACAAAACCCGGAATAGAAAGCCCGTTCAGGAGCCGTCCGGTTGAAGAAAATCTTGACCTCTTTGAACGAATGCATGCCGGTGAGTTTGAAGACGGAGCCAAAGTCCTCCGTGCAAAAATTGATATGTCATCTCCGAATATGCACATGAGAGATCCGGCAATATATCGCATTAAACATGCTTCACATCACAGAACCGGCAATAAATGGTGCATTTATCCAATGTATGATTTTACTCATGGTCAATCAGATTACCTTGAAGGAATCACACACTCTATCTGCACTTTGGAATTTGAAGTCCACAGACCATTATATGACTGGTTTCTTGACAATTTAATTGAAGGCAAATACCGGCCACGACAAATTGAGTTTGCCCGGTTAAACCTGAGCTACACCGTAATGAGCAAGCGTAAACTTTTGGAATTAGTTGAAGAAGGATATGTCAGTGGCTGGGACGACCCGAGATTGCCTACAATCTCCGGTTTGAGAAGAAGAGGTTATACACCTAAATCACTGCGAAATTTTTCCGAACGTATCGGAGTAGCTAAACGCGATAATGTTATTGATGTTGCCTTGCTTGAACATAGTATCAGAAATGATTTGAATAAAAAAGCCAACAGGGTTTTGGTAGTTCTGAATCCAATAAAACTTATTATTTTAAATTATCCTGAAAACAAAACTGATGAATTAGATGCTATAAATAATCCTGAAGACGAAAATGCAGGAAAAAGAAAAATTCCTTTTTCACGGGTTCTATACATTGAAAAGGATGATTTTATGGAAGACCCACCAAGAAAATTCTTCAGATTAACCCCTGAACGTGAAGTCCGTTTGCGTTACGGATATATCATTAAATGTGTTGACGTTGTTAAAGACGAAGATGGAAAAATCATTGAAGTTCATTGCACTTATGACCCTGAAACAAAAAGCGGTTCAGGAAAAAGTGACAAAAAAGTGAAAGGAACAATTCACTGGGTTTCTGCAGAGCATGCTTTGGATGCTGAAGTTCGTTTATATGACCGCTTATTTGTTAATGAAAATCCTGATGACGCTGAGGAAGGCAAGGATTTTAAGTCCAATATAAATCCTGACTCCCTGAAAATCATAAACTGCAAGGTTGAACCAAGTCTGAAAGATGCTAAGCCCGAAGAAAAATATCAATTTGAAAGGCAGGGCTATTTTTGCGTTGACAAAGAATCAACACCTGACAAATTAATCTTTAACAGGACAGTACCTTTGCGGAATTCATGGGCTAAAAGA
>JADFUO010000044.1 GCA_015222115.1 Bacteroidota bacterium
AAAAAAGGCGGTGAGTTTAAAAAACAATGCAGTACTGTTGACCCTGCTACCGGTAAAAGAATTGGATGTACTTGCGGAGGAGCTGAAAAAGGTAATACCTGCCATAATAAAAGTGAAGAATCCTGAGTTCTGTATTCTTTTTAACTATTCCGCCAAAATCTCATTTATTCCTTCAGTTGCAAAAGTTTGCAAATCTCCATTTTTTTCTGAATAAATAAAAAACGCATCAAGATTTTTATTTGCGTTTAAAAACTGAAGTGCTTTATCTAATCCCATCACCATAAAAGTTGTTGCATAAGCATCGGCAGTTGCTGCATCATCAGCTAAGACAGAGACGCTTAAAAGCGAATGTGTAACAGGATAACCGGTTTTCGGGTTAATTGTATGAGAATATCGTCTTCCATCCTTTTCATAATATTTTCTATAACTTCCTGATGTAACAAAAGCCTTATCAACTAATTGAACCTTTGACTGAATTTCATACTCACCATATTTATCCTCAGTTGGTCTCTGAATCCCAACAATCCATGGCTGCTCATTTGGTTTGGTTCCTTGTCCTAAAACCTCGCCACCAATATCAATTAAATAATTCTTTATTCCCTTTGATTCAAGAAATTTCCCGATCATATCAACAGAATAACCTTGCGCAATCGCATTAAAATCAAGCTTTATATTTGGATTTTCCTTTTTTATTTTATTTCCTTCCAAACTTACCATTTCATAATTTACATAAGTTAGCAGGCTGTAAATAATATTTTTATCAATTTTTTTCTTATCGGTAGAACCAAAGCCCCAGGAATTTACAAGTGTTCCGATTGTAACATCAAATGCACCATCTGTTTTTTTTGAAACCTCCTGCGAAAGCTTGAAAATTGAGATAAAATGTTCATCAAGAATAACACTTGTATCATTATTATTAACTCTTGAAATTATAGAATTTGGTATCCAAAGCGAAACCGACATATCAAAGGCTTTTAGCAATGAATCAATTTCCTTTTGATAGTTTTTTCCATCCTTTTCGTAATAAGTGATTGCATAATAAGTTCCCTGAGCTTCGCCAGTAAAATGCACTTTTACAGGTCTTTGGAAAGTGTCGCAGGATACAAATAAGAAAGTAAGAATTAATGAATGTATAAAAGGTTTTAATATTTTGTAAAATTTGGTCAAGACTTTCAAAGCGAGTTTAATAATAAAACCACAAAAGTGGAAATTACTAAAATTAGGGATTATGAATTACGACTATACACTTAATCAGGCAAATTTAATCTTTTTTTCTCTTTTTCCTCTCCCGAAAGTTTTAGGGGATTATCCATAGCCTTACGACTGAAAGGAGTCCGTATGGAGCTTTTTATTAATCATTTTACGAAGTTATGTTATTTTTAATCCTGAATATAATTATACTCCAAAATCATCAAAGGCAATCATTTCATCAGGTATACCGTAATCGTCAAGCATTTTCAAAACTGCATCATTCATCAGAGGGGGTCCACATAAATAATATTCAATTTCTTCTGGTTCAGGATGGTTTTTTAAATAATTATCAATAATTACCTGGTGGATAAATCCTGTATAACCTGTCCAATTGTCTTCAGGTATAGGTTCGGATAATCCGATGTGAAATTTAAAGTTAGGATTTTCTTTTTCAATTTTTTTAAACTGGTCAATATAAAATAATTCACGTAAGGACCTGCCTCCATACCAAAAGGTTGCTTTACGCCTTGAATGTTCGGTATTGAATAAATGGAAAATATGAGAACGCATTGGAGCCATGCCTGCACCACCACCGATAAACATCATTTCTTTATCAGAATCTTTTATAAAGAATTCACCGTAAGGACCTGAAATTGTTACTTTATCGCCGGGTTTTCTTGAAAATATATAAGATGAACAAATACCCGGATTAACTTTCATAAACCTGTTTTTCTTCTGATCAAATGGTGGTGTTGCAATACGGACGTTCAGCATGATAATATTTTCTTCGGCAGGATGATTTGCCATTGAATATGCTCTGAAAATCGGTTCGGGATTCCTCATTTTTAAATCCCACATCTTGAATTCATCCCAGTCTTTGCGATATTCTTCTTCGACCTCAATATCTTTAAAATCAACTTCACATTTTGGAACATCAATCTGAATATAACCACCTGATTGGAAATCCATAGTTTCACCTTCAGGCAATTTAACAACAAACTCTTTAATAAAAGTTGCAACATTCCTGTTTGAGATAACCTCGCACTCCCATTTCTTAATACCAAAGATTTCTTCAGGAATACCAATTTTCATATCTTCCCTGACTTTTACCTGGCAGCCCAATCGCCAGTTATTTAGTTGTTCCTTTCTTGTAAAAAAACCTTTTTCAGTTGGAAGTATGGTACCGCCACCTTCAAAAACCTGGCATTTGCACATTCCACAAGTTCCGACGCCGCCGCAGGCAGAAGGCAGAAATATTTTTTGATCTGACAAGGTTGTAAGTATGGTAAATCCCGGATCAACCTCAAATTCTTTTTCTTTATTGATGATAAGATTTACTTTCCCCTGAGGCGTTAGTTTTCTTCTGGCATAAAGCAATAAAGTCACCAATAGCATGATAACAACAAGGAAAACAACTATGCTAATTCCTATAACTAATCCTACGCTAATGTTTAGTAATATCATTTCTGTAATTATTTAAAAGATTTTAAAGATTCTTTTTGATATATATTTTTTTTAGTTATAAGTTATATGATAACCATTTATAGTTTGAAATTAGAAATTGGAAATTAGTGTTATCATATTTTTGAACCTTTTTGTTCTACTTGTCAAAGTCATATCAACCCAAATCCGATAATTCTTCCGATAGTTTATAAACCTCTAATTCGTAAACTCTTTTCATTTTTTTCTAATTTCTAAACTTGTCCGTATGGATTTCCAATTTCGTATAACGTTTAACATTCTACAATTTTATTCCCAAAAAGCTCATAAAAGCAATACCCATCAAACCTGTAATAATAAAAGTTATGCCTAATCCCCTGAGCGGAGCAGGAACGTTTGAATAACGAATTTTTTCACGAATGGCTGCAATTCCAACTATTGCCAGTAACCATCCCACACCGGAACCCAAACCGAAAGAAGTTGCCTGCCAGATGGATAGGTATTCTCTTTCCTGCATAAATAATGAGCCTCCTAAAATCGCACAGTTTACTGCAATTAACGGAAGAAAAATTCCAAGCGAAAAATATAGTGCAGGTGTGAACTTTTCAATAACCATTTCAACCAACTGAACCATTGATGCAATAACAGCTATAAACATTATGTAACTTAAAAAACTTAAATTAACTTCGTCAAATCCTTCACCTAACCACGAAAGAGCACCAGCTGATAAAAGATAATCATTTATCAGATAATTCACCGGAACGGTAATACCCAAAACAAAAATTACCGCAATACCCAGACCAACAGAGGTCTTGACAGTTTTGGAAACCGCCAGATATGAGCACATGCCTAAAAAATAGGCAAATACCATATTATCAATAAAAATTGATTTGACGAATATGTTTACTATTTCTTGCATAATTTATTTCTTTCTGTTTTTCTTCTTTTAATAATAGTGATACTGGATGCTTGATGCTGGATACTGGATTTTTAATTCTATTTGAATACATTATGACTTTTTTGTATTGATTCTAGAAATCTGTTTATTTTTTTTCCTAAAATATCTAAACGTTTATGAAGGTCTTGAAATATTACTTCATCAGCCAATGAACCTGTTTCAAATAAAGTTTCCAGATGATCAATAGTTTCATCATTTGATGATAGAGAATAAATTATAAATCTTATAAATTCCTGTTTGTAAATCCGCCTTCCATATCCCTCAACGATATTTGATTTTATTGATTTGCTTGACTTCCTGATTTGCCTCCCCTCTTCATACATCTCAAATGTAGGTAATTCAAGGCTCATCTTATGTATATCAATAACAATTTCCCTTGACAATTTCCAAATTTCCAGATTCTTATAACTCACAATATTAACTATTAATTTATAATTTTTTTATACAATATCCAGCATCAAGTATCCAGTATCCAGCATCAAGTATCAAGTATCTTACTTTTCTTCAATTAAATCCTTATTCCTTGACCTTTGAATCCAGATAATTATTCCAACGATTATAAGAGCCATAGGAGGCAAAATCATAAAACCATTGTTTTTATATCCTACATCATATAATCCAAGTTTATCAAAAACGGGATATCCCCAAATTGTTCCCGAGCCAAGCAATTCCCTGAAAAACGCCACAACTATCAATATCCAGCCGTAACCGAAAGCATTACCCATTCCATCCAAAAATGCAGGCCATGGTTTATTGCTCATCGCAAATGCTTCAAGCCTCCCCATAATAATACAGTTGGTGATAATCAATCCTACAAAAACCGACAACTGCTTGCTGACATCAAAAACAAATGCTTTTAAAAACTGGTCAACCAGGATTACAAGCGATGCAATCACAACTAATTGAACGATAATCCTGATACGTGGCGGAATACCATTTCTTAAAAGCGAGATTATTACATTGGATATTGCCAAAACAGCTATCACAGATAATGCCATAACAAATGCAGGTTCTAATTTGGCAGTAACAGCCAAAGCCGAACATATTCCTAAAACCTGCACTGTGATTGGGTTATCCTTGTTTAACGGATTTAATAATAATTTCCTGTTCTTAAAGGAAAATAACGGTTCTCTTTCGTTTTTTTCAGAATTCATTTATTATTTTTGTTTTTTTATATAAGGTAAATAATTTTCCAAACAATCATTTAACATATCGCTAACGCTATTACTTGTAATAGTGCCACCCGAAATTGCATCAACACCATGTTTTCTTAAATTTTCAGGTATTAAATCAATACCGCCTTTAACAACTTTAATTGATGTGAAATCTCCTTTATCATCAAAAATTTGCTTTCCGATAAACTGTTCCTGAAATGGTTTTGTATCAATTTCAGCACCTAATCCCGGGGTTTCTGATTTATGAGCAAATGTTACTCCAACAACTTTATTATAATCATCACTTAATGCAAAATATCCCCAAATCGGTCCCCATAAGCCTTTTCCATATAAAGGAATGATGAATGTTTTTTTACCATCCTTTTCGCAAACCAACAATGGAAGAATATAATTTAATTTCTTAGATTTATTATAAAGTTCTTTTTTTAAATCAATATCAAAAGCACGAATATCACCCTTAGTAAAACTGCCATTTTCATAATTGCTAACAATCTCACCTGAAGTATTAATCACAATTTCTTCTTTGATATATTTATCATATAATTTTATTGCATCATTGGTAGTTGATTCAATGTTTGCAGAAGAAAGGATACCCCGCATTTTTTCAACTGCGATATTTCTATCCTGAAATGGCTTCAACAGCATTGCAGCTGTAGATAGGATTGCAGCTACAATAATTACCATTATTGAAGAGTAAATGAATATGTATTTGTTGCTGTACATAATATATTTTGTTTAATAAATTGGGACATTCTAGACACAATAATTAAATATTAATTAACTTCTTAGCTCTTTTCAATCGTTTTTTAATATTTGCTTCAATTACATAATGATCAATCAGTGGAGCAAACACATTCATAAATAAAATTGCAAGCATCATACCTTCGGGATATGCCGGATTTATCACCCTGATAAGAACTGCCAGCAAACCTATTAAGAAACCAAATATAAACTTTCCCTTATTTGTTTGTGAAGCAGTAACAGGGTCAGTTGCCATAAATACAGCACCAAAAGCAAAACCACCCATAATTAAATGTTCCCATGCAGGTATCTGCATATATTCATTTATTGCAAACAAATTAAATATCCAGCCCATCACCAAACCGCCTAAAACCACCGAAAACATAATCCTCCAACTACCCGCACCTGTATAAAGCAAAATAAAAGCACCTATTAATATTGCTATTACAGAAGTCTCACCGATTGAACCCGGAATATTTCCGATGAACATTTCCAAAGGACTTGGAATTTTATCAATATTTCCGACCAATGCATCACCTAATGGAGTTGCACCTGTAAGAGCATCTGCTTTTTCGGCAATCCAAACTTTATCACCCGACATATCTGATGGGTATGCAAAAAACAGGAAAGCCCTCGCTGTTAGTGCAGGGTTAAGGATATTCATTCCCGTACCCCCGAACACTTCTTTACCAATTATAACTGCAAAAGCAGTTGCAACTGCAACCATCCAAAGGGGAATTTCCGGCGGAAGTATCAATGGGATAATCATTCCGGTTACTAAAAAACCTTCATTTACTTCATGCCCTCGCACCTGGGCAAAAACAAACTCAATGCCTAAACCAACCACATAACAAACAACAATAATAGGAAAGACCTTTAAAAAGCCGAACCAAAATGTTGCCCAGAAGTCAGCCTGCTCACCAAGAGATAAAAAATGCTGATAACCAACATTCCACATTCCAAACAGTAAAGCGGGTATCAGCGCAATAACAACAACACTCATTGTACGTTTCATATCTATGCTATCTCTGATATGGCTGCCTTTAGAAGTTACTTTGTCCGACACAAATAAAAATGATTCAAATGCTTCAAAAGTGGAACCGAAAATTTCAAATTTCTCACCTTTTTCAAACTGCGGTTTTATTTTATCAAGAAAGTTTCTTAATGCCTTCATTTTATAATTGGTTATTGATTATTGATTATTGATTATTTATACTGTTTCTTATTAAGAATACCAATTAATAAATAGTCAATAAAAAATAATCATTATTTTTAGCTCATCTCTTTTCTCATCAAATCCAGTCCTTTTCTGATGATTGATTGTATTTCAATTTTTGATGTACTGATAAATTCACATAAAGCAAAATCTTCTTCATCAACTTCGTAAATCCCGAGATTTTCCATCAGGTCAATATCTTCAATCAAAATAGCTTTAATTAACTGCATTGGATAAATATTCATTGGGAACACTTTTTCAAACTGACCTGTCATAACAAATGCCCGTATTCCACCGTTTATATTTGTATCTATTCTGAATTTTTTGTTTGGTGTCATCCATGAGCAGAACGAGCGGTAAAAGCTGAATTTATTACAGTTGGGTAATCCCCATCCTAGAAATTCGTAATGATCACCTTCGGGTATTATTGTTACCTGCGAATCATAAAACCCAACAAATCCCGTACTTTCAATCTTACTGCCTGTTAAAACATTTCCGCTGATAAATCTCTTTTTTATATCAGTAACATTATCTTCAATCATACCTTCTATTGAGGCTCCGATATGGGTTTTATAATATCTTGGTTTCAGCACTTCAGAACCTGTTAAAGCTATCATCCGTCTTGCATCAAATTTTCCTTCAATAAATAATCTTCCGATAGTTAAAACATCCTGTGGATACAAATACCATACTATATCTCCCTTATTTATCGGGTCAATGTGATTAATTTGAATGCTAACATTGCCGGCAGGGTGAGGTCCTGTGAACTCATTTATCTGAACATTTTTTGATTTGGAAAAAACTCTTGAGCTGGGATTATCGGCTTTTAAATTTAAATGTACTTTTCCGGATGTTAATTTTGCAATGGCATCCAGACCTGTTTGAAAAATATCTCCCTGCCTGTGAACGATCATATCATAATCAGGTGCTAAAGGGCTTGTATCAAAAGCTGAAATAAAAATTGCCTTGGGATTATCAGCCGGGTCAGCAATAACTGAATACGGACGTTGGCGAATTAGTGGCCAAACACCGCTTTTTAACATTTTTTTAATTATTAACTCTCTTGTAAGATCATTGGGATTTGCCTTTTCAAAATCAATATAAGAAATATCAGGGTCAGTATTAATAATTATTTCAAGCAATACTCTTTTTGCTCCTCTTCTTATTTCTGAAATTTTTCCGCTTACCGGTGATGTAAAAACAATATTATCCCTGTATTTATCAAAAAAAACAGGTGAACCGGCTTTCACCTCGTCACCTTCTTTAATTAGTAATTTTGGGAATATGCCAATAAAATCCGTTGGTTTTAAAGCATATCTATTTGTTTTAAATTCTTTTATTGTTTTTTCTGCTTCTCCTATAAGCCTGATGTCAAAGCCTTTTCTAATTTTTGTAATTGTGGGCATAAATTTTTATTCGTTTACCAAAAAAATGCAATTTTACAAAATTAATTTCAACAATTGATAAAATTCTTAAGAAAATTATTATTGGGGACCGGCTTTTTACCAACACAAGTATTTACAATCAATATTTATACTGAACGCATTATACTTTACAAATTTCGAAAAAACAAAACATTTGGTCATCTGTAAGTTATATTTGTAAATTTTCGCATACTCAATTTCTATCAGTATAACAGTGCTGTTCAATGCTAAAATTATAAAGTTATTAACAATATGTTTAAAACTGAATAGCACTGATATTTAAAATCAAATTTGGAAAGCTTATATTTTTACTTATTTTTGTGGGCTGTTTTTAAAAAATAAAATTAATTAAAAAATAATTATTAACTAAAAATCAAAATTATGTTAAAACAACATCCCAAAGGACTTTTTGTAGCATTTTTTGCTAACATGGGTGAGCGATTTGGCTTTTATACAATGATTGCCATATTCGTATTATTTTTGCAGGCAAAATATGGCTACTCGGCCGCAGAAGCAAGTCAGATATATGGAACATTCCTTGCCTTTGTTTACTTTCTTCCTTTGCTTGGCGGTTATATAGCTGATAAATTTCTCGGCTATGGAAAAACCATCAGTATAGGTTTAGTAGTTATGTTTATCGGCTATTTTCTTTTGGCAATCCCAACAACTATGAATTCAGGTTTCGGGCTTGTAGTTACAGCATTAGCAGTTATTTGTCTCGGTACAGGTTTATTTAAAGGTAATCTCCAGGCATTGGTAGGGAATCTTTACGACAACCCGAAATACAGCAAAAACAGAGATGTTGCGTTTAATATTTTTTATATGGGAATAAACATTGGTGCTATGTTTGCTCCATCTACAGCCGAAGCTATTAATAACTGGATACTTAAAACCCATAATTTCTTTTACGATAACAGAATACCTGCTCTTGCACATAAATATATGGATGGAACTATAAATAATATATCGGAATATTTAACTATTGCACAAAAACAGGATTCTTCTGTTACAACAGAAACCCTCGGTACATTTACCACAGACTATATTAATGCTTTAAGTCAATCATATCATTATGGATTTGGTGTTGCAT
>JADFUO010000374.1 GCA_015222115.1 Bacteroidota bacterium
ACTTTATGGACAGGCACTAATTAGCCTCTTATATCCAAAAGTTTACTAACATATTGGCTATGTTAAAAATTTTTACGAGTTACCCATACAGGCTTGCTTCACTTCGCGGGTTTCGGGTTTTTGAACCTGTATCCCGCAACTTGTAACTTGCAACAACTATTGTTTTATTCACTGCAGGTAGCTTTAGTATTAAACTTGATTTGAAAATATGATTAAAAAAAATATGAAAAAAAGTTTTTCTCTTTTTATAGTATATTTATATATTTGCAGGCTAATAAAAAATTAATATATTAACTAATAAATAAATCATTATGAACAAAGTAAAAGTAATTTTAAGTGTATTGTTTTTAAATTTTACAGTTTTTCTTTTTGCCCAGACAATCAACGAAGCGGGCGAAGCATTTAATAAAGGTATTCAAAATACAAAAGAAAAAAATTATGAAATGGCAATCAAATCATACAATAAGTGTATTGATATTTGTAAAACGGTTGGTGCTGACGGAGACGAACTTAAAGCAAAGGCAGAAAAACAACTTACAAATGCATATTATTATTCGGGAATGAATTTTTACAAAAGCAAAAAATTTGACGAAGCAATAAGGGATTTTAAGAAAACCATTGAAATAGCTGAAAAAACAAGTAACCCGAAAATGGTTGACAAAGCCAACGACTACCTTGCTAAAGTTTACAGGCTAAAAGGAAATGCTTTTTACAAAAAGAAAGATTACGAAAGAGCAATAACGAATTTTGATAAAGCATTATACTACAACCTAAATTATTTTAAAGCATATTACGGAAAAGGCTTGGTTTACAAAAAACTTGAAGACACTGAAAATTTCAAGTTAGCAATGGACAAGGTTATTGAACTTGGACCCGCTGATGATAAAACAGTAGCTAAAGCCAAATCAATATCCAGGAAGTTTTATATCGCACTTGCAGGAAAAGACCTTCAGCACGGAGATAATTCAGCTGCATTGGATTTATTAAATATTTCACTTGAATACGGAACCACTGACCCGCAGGCATATTACTTTTTTGCTATTATATACAACAACATATTAAAATGGGATAAAGCAATTGAGTCTGCCCAAAAAGCTCTTGAATTAGAAAAAGAAAGTAAGGTGAACATTTATTTTGAATTGGGAAAAGCTTATGAAGGTGCAGGAAATAAAGAAGCTGCCTGCAATGCATTCAAAAATGTTACAGCAGGACCCAATACTGATGCAGCTAAGCATAAAGTAACACAGGAACTTAAATGTAATTAGTGTATGTCTATAAAGTAGTCATATTTTGAATAATGAACATCCCGCTATCGGGAACACCGATTTCTGATTTTAGAAGTAGTTAAATATTACTTTTATTGACAATAAGCTTACTAAAAAAGATAAAATTATAATCTGGATTGTTACAATAATTATTACAATCCTGTTATCTCTTTGGGTTATATAAAAAACTTTTTAAATTGGAGGAAATAATCATGAAATTAAAATTGAAATTACTTACTCCTGTTTTATTAATAATAGCAGTAGTAATGGTTAGTTGTACTCAGAATAAAACAATAAATGACCTTGAAAACAAGCTAACCGAAGTACGATTAAAGCTCAAAAATTGTCAGGACAAGTATCATGCTCTGACACATGTTTTATCGGAAGAACTCAATGCGGGAATAGTTATCAACTCAATTGATGGTATAACTATTGAAGCTAATCAGGCATACCTTGATATGCTGGGCTATAATCTTGACGAAATACAAAAAATGACATACCAGCAGCTTACTCCAGAAAAGTGGCATGCAATGGAACAGGACATGTTTGAGAACTATGTTTTGAAAAACGGATTTTGCGAAACCTACGAAAAAGAATATATTCGCAAAGATGGTACGGTTTTTCCTATTCAAATCCAGGCATGGCTGATATATGATGAGCAGGGCAATCCATGGCGATTGTTTGGAGTTGTGGAAGAGATAAAGGAAGATTAGTTTATAAGAATTTTTTCGGTATGAATCAAATTATTGTTAGAGAACCTTATAAAATACATTCCTTTGGGATAGTTTGATAAATCAAGGATTTTTATATAATTTGGAGAATTGCAATTAATTAATTTTTCTTCTGGTTAAAATTGTTTTTCAAACTGTTTTGTGCCCTGATTTTTAAAGAGTCTATTGCAATAGTTTCACCACCTATTAAATCCCATTCTTTTAGCATTATATGATTGAAACCAGGTTGATCAAGAGGTAAAGCATCAACAAAAATGTCAACCAGACGTGCCCACGAGTCTTGTGCTACTAATTCTTCCAAAGAAAAAAAACTCATTTGGTTACGATCTATTCCTTGACTTTGATAAATTTTCGGTTGAAAGGAAAAAGTTCAGGAATTATTTTTATTATTGGGTTTGGTCTAAAAAATAATTTTAATAACTTTGCAGTAATAATTGCCCGATGGTGTAACTGGCAACACGTCTGACTCTGGATCAGAAGAGTCCAGGTTCGAGCCCTGGTCGGGCAACATTACAGAAAAAGCCTTCACACAAAATACTGGTGGAAGGCTTATTGTTTTAGTTATAGGATTAAGGTTAAGATGACTGTTTGGTTTTGAGGTTAGGGTAAGGTCTTTTTTTTACTTAACCATAAATACGCATAAAAAAACCCCCTGCATAAATCATTAATATCCAAGAGGTTATTTTATTATTCTGAGGTCTCGAGCGGATTCGAACCGCTGTAAAAGGTTTTGCAGACCTCCGCCTAAGCCACTCGGCCACGAGACCATTTTGATTTTGGGAGTGCAAAGTTACGCAAAATATTGCTTTAAACAAGAAAAATGTTTTAAGAAAGAGACAATGTAAGACCTACACTGTTTATTTTCCCTCCAAGCGGAGGATTCATTTTGGAAATCTTTACCTTAACATTATTTATTTTCGGAAACTCTTTTTTAACAGCTTTAAGAATACGTCTTCCAACATGCTCAAGCAATTTGGATTTGATTTCCATTTCTTTTTTTACAAGTAAATAAACGGTTTGATAATTAATAGTTTTGGACAGCTTATCGGTTTCTTCGGCTTCACTTGTGTCTGCCTCAATATATAAATCAACAAAAAATTTTGTACCTATGATTTGTTCTTCTTTAAAACAACCATGATAGGCAAAAAATTCCATTCCCTTGATAGAAATTATTGACATTGCTTACTTTTTTGATATTAGATTTACTGAAGTTTTATTTTTATCAATCCTGCTTCAATCCTTCTAATCACCTCTTTTTTCCCTAATAATTCCATTATATTGAACAATCCCGGTCCCTTTGCAGAACCCACTAATGTTAATCGTAATACATTCAACACCTGCCCCATGTTCAATTCATTTTTCTGAATATAATCTTTTACAAGTTTCTCAGTATTTACTGCATTAAATGGTTCGGATTTTTTTAAAATATCAATAATATCTTTTAAAATATCCGGAGTATTTTCCTTCCATCTTTTTTTAATTACCTTAGGATCATATTCCGTAGGAGCTTCAAAAAAGTAATAAGATTGATCCCAAAACTCCGAAACAAAATTTACTCTTTCTTTTATCAAAGCACAGATTTTTTTAAGATAATTCAAGTCTGCATCTATACCTTTTTCTTTTAATATGGACTTATATAATTCAGCCAGTTCATCATCACTTTTTTTAATAAGATATTGATGATTGTACCATTTTGCTTTTTCAGGGTCAAACCTGGAACCTGACTTTACTATTCTTTCCAAAGAAAATACTTTGGTCAATTCATCCATAGAAAAAATTTCCTGCTCTGTTCCGGGATTCCATCCCAAAAAAGCAAGAATATTTATAAATGCTTCAGGGAAATATCCTGATTCACGGAAACCGGAAAAAACTTCTTTGGTTATTGGATTTGTCCATTGCAAAGGAAATACAGGAAATCCCAATCTGTCACCATCACGTTTACTTAATTTTCCTTTGCCATCCGGTTTCAAAGTAAGAGGCATGTGAGCAAACTCGGGCATTTTGTTCTCCCAGCCAAAAGCTTTGTATAATAAAACATGAAGCGGTGTAGAGGGCAGCCATTCCTCACCCCTGATAACATGTGTTATTTTCATCAGATGGTCATCAACAACATTTGCAAGATGATAGGTTGGCATTCCATCGGATTTAAACAGCACCTTGTCATCTAATTCCGATGTGTTTACGGTTACTTTTCCACGAATTAGGTCGTTAACTGTAACCTCCTCATTCCCTGGTATCTTAAAACGGATCACGTAAGGTTCGCCAGATTCTAAACGCTGTTTAACTTCTTCATTAGTTAAAGAAAGGGAATTTTTCATTGAACTTCTTGTAATAGCATTATATTGTTGAGTTGAAGATTTTTCAGCTTTTAAGCGTCCACGCATTTGCTCTAAATCGTCAGGGGTGTCAAAAGCATAATATGCATATCCGTTATCAATCAGTTGTTTGGCATATTTCCTGTAAATGCCCTTTCTTTCCGATTGACGATAAGGCTCATATAGTCCGCCAACAGTTATCCCTTCATCAATTTTTATATTGCACCATTTAAGCGATTCAATTATGTATTCTTCAGCTCCGGGAACATACCTTGCCAGGTCAGTATCTTCTATCCGTAAAATAAAATCACCATTATTTTTTTTGGCAAACAAATAATTAAATAATGCTGTTCTTAATCCCCCAATATGCAAGGGTCCGGTAGGGCTTGGCGCAAATCTTACTCTTACTTTTCCGTAATCCATGTTTCACGTATTTTTATAAAAGTGCAAAGATAAGAGTAAAATGGGATATTGGAAATAAACGTAAATTCGGGATATAAATGTTTGTAAATAAATTTCATGTTTAATTTTTTAAAAACTATTTTGTTGATTTGACGCAGATTAACGCAGATTTCTTATGATTAAAAAAAATATAAGTAGAAACTAATCCTGAACTCACGTTAAATAAGTAATAAAAATCCTTGAAATTTGTAGAAACTAATTCATTGATGTCCGATTAAATAAAAATGAGTTGCTAATTATTGTCATAAGATTGTTTTATATTTCGCTCCTACGGAGCTTAAAATTGAGGTTATTACTATGTTCTATAAACATTCCACTCCTAACGGAGTTTAAAAAAATAGTCCCGTTAGGGACGAAATGTTTATAGAAAAATGCGTCCACAAAAATATAGCCCCGTAGGGGCGAAATATTCATCAAAACATTATCAATAGTGCATTTTATCATTATAAATTATATTAATTTTTAACAAATTTTTTAATCATTACATTTTTACCATCAGTAATTTTTATAACGTAAATTCCTTTCTTGAAACTTGAAGTATTCAGATTGATGTTTTTTGCCCTGAAATCTTTTTCCAAAACAATTTTTCCTGAGATATCAAAAATAGTAATATGCCGTTTAATTTTTTTAATTTTGGTAAAACATATATTTATTTGATCAGTGCAGGGGTTAGGAGCTAAAATAAAATAAACAGGATTATCAATTTCTTCAATGCTGTGAGTTATGCTGTTAACTTTATTAAGAACCCAGTTTTCGGGATCAACAGCAATTGAATCAATAGCTTTTTCAATTGGGATAATATAATTATTTACGTTAATTGTTTGATTTAAAAAAATTGAAGTATCTGTGCCATCATTAAAATATAATTTGTATTCCATGAGCATTTTAAATAATGGAGTTATTGCAGTTGAAGTTGTTTGATAAGATGTTAAATCAAACATACTGTCTGTCTGGTTCCAGACAATATCATAAATCGGATATCCTTCACCAAAATACCATTGGTCAAAAAAGTAAGTAAAGTCCATACCTGTAGTATTTTCAAGAACAGATTTAAAATCCAGACCGGTAGCGATGCTGTCACAAAACTGCTCCTGAAAATCCTTTAAAACCTGAAAGAACAAGTCATTATCCTGTAATTCAAAGCGTATCATATGGACTATACAAGCACCTTTGGCATAAGAAAGCCTCCCATCAAATATCCTCATAAAATTTTCAGGCGAAATTAATTCGGGAGGAATGTAAATGCTTCCGCCGGGCTGAGACAACACGTTATTATGAGCTTGTTCCATCCATATTTTAGGCCATTCTCCACCTGCAATAAATTCATGTGCAAGATAATCGGAATAAGTGGCAAATCCTTCATTTATCCAAATATCACTCCATGTAGCACATGTAACATTATCGCCAAACCACATGTGACCTAATTCATGGGCAACTATACCAAAACCAAATCCCCCGATTGTAGTCATAGTTTGATGCTCCATTCCACCTCCCATTTCTGTTAAACAATGTCCGTATTTTTCTTTATAAAAAGGATACGTACCATAAAGGTCGGAAAATAGCTCTAAAAATTCAATGGTCCGGTCAATTCCGGTTTTGTAATTTTCCAGACAACCCGGAGTATCATATATATAGTTTTGAATCAGAATTGAATCACCATTAAGATCTTCGGGCTTGGCATAAATGGTATAATCCTGATACTCAGAAACAGAAAAGGAAATCAGATAATAATCAATCGGATAAAAGGATTTCCATTCGTATCTTACTTTGTTATCCTGCATTGGAGTAATAGCTGTAAGCAAACCCTGAGAGCCGGCTTTATTATTTGCAGAAGTTGTTAGAAAAACATATACTGAGTCAGCTTTGTCGCTTAAAACCTGCTTGCAGGGCCACCAAAGTTTTGCATTAAATGGTTCGGAAACTGTCCATGTTACATTTTTATCCCAAACTGTTGATGATTCAGTAAACACTCCTGAAAACTCATTTGGAGGAGGAGGCAGTCCGTAATAATAGATATTTGCAAATATAAAATCACCTTGAACTAATTGTAAAACAGGTACAAAAACATTATCTTCAGAGCGAGTAAAACTTAAACTATTTCCATTAAAAACTACTGAATCTATTGTTAATTCATCAACAAGTTCAAAAGCAAAAGTATCCATAACTTCTACCTGTACTATTGCATTAATTGTAACATTCCCTGAAATATAAGTTGTGTTATTTTCAACATTAATATCAAGAAAATAAAATTTTACATCATAGCAATGCACTAAATCGCTTTGTTCTGTACTTTGAAATTTATAATTATTTTGAAAATAATTGTTGTAGGAACAGGTTGTTACCATTCCATAATCATTGATTTTTTGTGAAAAAATCTGAGTTGAAGAAAACAGAATTATATATACATATATAAGTTTTTTCATCATTAAAATTTTATTAAAACATTTTTTAAATTTCATTTTTAATAAGAAGAAGTATAAGTTAGTATCTTTGTCAAAGATAGTAAAAATATTTATGCTAACATAACGTTTTTATCTATAGCAGTTTTAAAATAATACAGCATATTGATGAACGATAATTATTACATTCTAGTCAAAAAAATAGACCAATTTATCAGGAAATATTATTTAAATCAAATAATAAAAGGAGGGATATATTGTCTTGCTGTTATTGTTTTATTTTACCTGTTATTTACAGTTATTGAATACTTTGCTTATTTTGATAGTACAGTTAGATCAATCCTATTTTATGCTTATTTAATAATTAATATTTATATAATTGGTAAATTCATTTTTTACCCGGTTTTAAAACTTATTAAAATCGGAAAAGTATTATCTTATGAACAGGCAGCAGAAATAATTGGTAAGCATTTTTCTGATATTGACGATCGTCTTTTGAATACTTTACAATTAAAAAAAGAAAGCGAAAAAGAAAGTTCAGCATTAATAATTGCAAGCATTGATCAGAAAATCAAAAAACTAAAACCAATTCCTTTTACTAATGCAATAAAATTATCAAAAAACAAACGATATTTAAAATATGCAATTCCACAGATTTTAATAATAATTTTATTGTTATTGATTGCACCAAAATTAATAACCGAACCAACTAAAAGAATTATTAATTACAATGAGATATTTGAAAGACCTTTCCCGTTTAAAATTGAGATTTTAAATGATAGTTTAAAAGTAGCACAGCATGATGATTTTAAGTTAAATGTTAAAATTACAGGTGATGAAGTGCCTGAAAATATTTATTTGGAAACAGACAATCATAAATATCGCCTTACAAAGGATAATACGGTTTCACATCATTATAACTTTGTTAATGTGCAGAAAGATTTAAAATTTAAATTAATTGCAGATAATTATATATCAGACTTTTACAGATTGACAGTATTTCCCAAACCTATTATTCTGAATTTCGAATCAGAAATAATTTATCCGAAGTATATAAACAGAACAAACGAAACATGTCAAAATACAAATGATCTGATAATTCCTGCGGGAACAAAAGTAAACTGGAATTTCTTTACAAAAGATGTTAAGGATATTATTGTTAGATGTAAAGATAAAACAAAAAAAATTGAAAGTGATAAATCAAATGTAATAAGATTCTCAAAATCTTATTTTAATGATCAATTATATTCTGTTTCTGCTTCTAATCAGTTTGTTAAAAACGAAGATTCGCTGATGCTTAAAATCAGTGTAATACCTGATGCTTATCCAAATATTATTGTTGAAGAATTTCAGGATTCATTGTTTGATAAAAGATTATATTTTAACGGCTTAATTAAAGATGATTATGGCTTTAATAAGCTTACTTTCAGTTATCTGAAATCAGGACAAGATAAAAACATTAATAACATAAAAACAGAAAAATTAAGTATTAGTAAAAAAAATAATCAACAACAATATTATTATTTTTTTGACATTAATAAATTAGAAGCAAATCCCGGAGATGAAATTGAATATTATTTTGAAATTTGGGATAATGACGAAATTAACGGAAGTAAATCTTCAAGATCACAAAAAATGTTTTATAAAATTCCAACATTAAAAGAAATTGAACAAAAAACAGAAGAAAGCAATAAGAAAATTAAAAGTGATATTGAAAAAAGTATATCTGAAATTAAAAAACTACAAAAAGATATTGATGAATTAAATAAAGAGCTGATAGACAAGAAAAAAATAAGCTGGCAGGAAAAGAAACAAATCCAGGATTTACTTGATAAGTATCAAAATATTCAGGAAAATTTGGAGAAAATACAAAAACAAAATGTTGAAAAAGCTTTTAAGGAAGAGCAATATAAAGAAATAGATGAAAGAATTTTAGAAAAACAAAAGAAATTAGAAGAATTGTTTGAAAACATCTTAACTGACGAATTAAAAGAATTATTTAAGGAACTTCAGGAAATGCTTGATAAAATTCAAAAAGAAGATGTTAATAAAATGCTTGAAAAGTTAAAGTTAAGCAGTGAAGATATTGAAGAACAACTTGACAGAAATCTTGAATTATTTAAACAGCTTGAATTTGAAAAAATACTTGAAGAAAGAATAGAAAAATTAAAAAAATTAGCGGAAGAACAGTTAAAATTATCTGAAGAAACAAAAAATAAAAAAGAGGATAAGGAAAAGTTGGCTGAAGAGCAAAATAAGCTGAATGAAAAGTTTGATGAAATAACCGAAGATATTGACGACCTGGAAGAAAAAAATGAGAACCTTGAAAATAAACATAAAATTAAAGATACAGGTAAAGAAGAAGAACAGATAAAACAAGAAATGCAAAAC
>JADFUO010000375.1 GCA_015222115.1 Bacteroidota bacterium
CATCAGTTTTGCTTAATTCCTGTTCTTCTTCTTTAAATGGATCGGTTTTTATATCCTTAAGGTCAGATACTGCTTTATCAGCTTTTTCTTTTTCCTGTTTAGCTGTTTCGGGAGTATATTCGTCTGGCAGCTCAATTTTTTCTTCAGTAAAATTAATATTATCAATCAGTTTTTTAAGAATTTTACGATTGGAAGCGTAAGCAGCGGCAATTTTTAGTTGATTATCATATTTTATACTTTTTTCTTTAAATAAATTTAAAACATAAAGAATCTTGGCAGTCTGGCAATAAGGAAAATCTTTTGTCACCTGCTCAAACGAATTAATGCTTTGAGCATTAATTTCATTAGGAGATTTAATAAAATTTACAAATTGCTGACGGTTCATTTATAATATGTTTCTATGTCAAAATATTTTTTTTCAACTTCTGCACTCTTTTATTTCCAAATCATACAGAAGAATAAAGTTCTATTCAACTTTTTTCTATTATCCCGAATCCTGGCATTAGCGTTAACTTAAATATTGCGATTTTGATATTTGTTTGTTTTGGCTATAGGGTAAGGGTTAAGAGGCCTGTTTGGTTTAGAGGTAAGGGTAACGTTTTTTTTTACACCTAACCTTTTTCCTTTTACCCAAACCGGCTTCCTAACCTTTACCATTACCGTTATTCAAATATATATAAAATAATCATTTTGATACTTAAGTTAATGCCTATGTGAAGTTTCGGTATATTTTTTCTTTATAGCAATCTTTACCAGTTAACAACAGCCTTGTTAAAGATATCATCAACAAGCATTTCATTTATCTGAACAATTAAAGTTTGTTGCACAATAGCAAGGTCCTGATCGCTTGGATAATCTTCATATCTTGTAAAGCTTGTTTCAAAATCTTTGCTTTCATCATAAATATTTATAAATCTTACATTTACAGTAATAGTTAAACGGTTCAGTGCGGCAGTTTGGTTAGCTTGAATTGCAATAGGTTTAACCGTATAAGCAACAATTGCTCCATCTATCATCAAATCGCCTCCTTTTTGTACCAGGGTTAAATTACTTTGAGAAACAAATTTATCCCGCAAGGCATCGGTAAAAGCCTGACTTAATGTGGGTTCAACCATAGAAGCATTGTTTGGAAAATACTGAATCGAAATTGTTTTTGCTTCTGCAGGTATTGATGCACCTGTGAAAGAGTAAACACCACAACCGGAAATGTGAAACAAACCGGTTAGTATTACAAAAATTATGATTAAACGCTTCATTAATTTCTGTTTATTTAATATTATATTCTTTAATTTTTCTATAGAGAGTTCTTTCTGATATGCCTAATTCTTTTGCGGCAATTTTTCGTTTTCCATTATATTTTTCAAGTGCTCTTTTTATCATATCAATTTCTTTTTTTTGAAGAGAATGCGATTCTTCAAGAACTTCCGAATTTTGGATTGGCTCATTTATTGTTTCATCAATATTTTGATGAATTTCAATATTTTCGCTATCCTCCTTGTCAGTCGAGTCAAAATCCTGATATAATTGTTTGATTAGATGGTGTTTGTTTTTCTGAATAGCTTTATCATCTCCGTCGCTTTGCAGAATTTCAACAACAATTTTTTTCAAGTCGTTTATATCTCTTTTCATATCAAAAAGTACCTTATAAAGCAGGTCTCTTTCAGAAAATTCGCTTTCAGTACTTTCTTTTTTATAAAGTACGGGTAATTTATTTGTTTGGCTTAAGGGTAAATATTTCCAGAGTATATCGGCAGTTATTATCCTGTTTTGTTCAATAATTGAAATTTGTTCTGTAATATTTTTCAATTCTCTGATATTTCCCTGCCAGTGATAATTAATAAGAACTTTTTTTGCATCTTCGTCTAACTGCAATGAAGGCATACGATATTTTTCAGCAAAATCAGAAGCAAATTTTCTGAAAAGTAAAATAATGTCTTCTTTTCTTTCTCTTAAAGGAGGAACATAAATAGGTACGGTATTTAAGCGATAAAACAAGTCCTGCCTGAATTTCCCTTCTCTGATTGCTTCAGGCACATCAACATTTGAAGCGGCAACTACTCTTACATCTACTTTAATTACTTTTGATGATCCTACTTTAAGAAATTCACCTGTTTCAAGGACTCGCAGCAATCTAACCTGTGTTGATAAAGGAAGTTCGGCAATTTCATCTAAGAAAATAGTACCACCGTTAACAACTTCAAAATATCCTTTTCGAGCCTCGTGAGCACCGGTAAATGAACCTTTCTCATGTCCGAATAATTCAGAATCAATAGTACCTTCGGGAATTGCCCCACAATTAACTGCTATGTATGGTCCGTGTTTTTTTGCACTTAACTGATGAATGATTTTCGGAAATACTTCTTTTCCTGTTCCGCTTTCACCGGTTATCAAAACAGTTATATCAGTGGGGGCAACCTGCCGTGCAATATCAATTGCCCTGTTAAGCAAAGGTGAATTGCCGATTATTCCAAATCTTTGTTTTATTGACTGTATATCCATTATCTAAATAAAATTAACTGTAAAGTTAATAATTATAAATATTCGGATTATTCTTGCCCATTTTTTACTTCTTTTTTAATACGTTGAAGATGACCACGTCCGAGAGCTTTGACTTCGCAACCAAGTTCATAGTATCGGCGAATTTTATCATCTGTAAGTATCCCGAAGCAATCAATTACAGCAATTGGCTGACCTGCCCATTTTACAATATCATCAGGTGAAAGATCAAGATATTCTTCATGAGGCACTGCTAAAATAAATGCTTCAACGCCTTTAAGAGCTTTACTTAAATCTTTTTGAACACGAATATCAACCAAATGTTCCTGATTGCGGAAAAAGCGACCCCATGAATATCCTGGTGCAGGATAAGTATCTTGTGTTTCCAGTTCATACCAATGTTCAACATAAGGATCATGAACACGCATTTCTGCACCCATTTCGCTTAATTTGCGGACAACCATTTCGCTTCCGCTATAACGTGTATCACCTACATCCTCCCTGTAGCTTGCTCCTGCAATCAGAACATCAGCTCCTGCAATATACCTTGACATGTTACGCAAAGCATCGCGAGTTAGCTGAGCAACATGTAATGAACGAGTGTCATTAATATCAATTGCTGTAGGAGTAATTTTGAATATTTCATCACCATCTTCAAATCCAAGAATATGTTTATATGCCCAATAACCAAGTCCGCCATCTTTAGGCAAACAATATCCGCCTATTCCGGGACCCGGGAAAATCATATTACTATGAGTCGGACGCATTTTAATTGCCTTGATAACTTTTATTAAATCAACACCGTTACGTTCTGCGAAAAGACTCCATTCGTTCAGATAAGCTAAGATTGTTGCACGATATGAGTTTTCAACGATTTTTGTAGTTTCAGATTCAATAGGTCTGTCCATCACAGTTAAGGGAAAATCTTTTGTATTCAAGACTTCATGTAGGAATTTTTCAACTCTGTCTTTTGCTTCCTTATTACAACCTGAACAAACCCGCCAGAAATCGCGTATGCTTGATACATATTCCTTCCCAGGCATAACTCTTTCAAAGCTATGTGAAAGTAAAGGAGTAGCACTTAGTCCGCGTTTTTTAAATTCTTTTTTAAGTATGGGCCAGGCAACAAATTCAGTAGTTCCTGGTGCAACGGTAGTTTCAATCAGTACTAAACAATTTTCAGGAATTTTTTTGCCTATTGTTTTTAATGTTGCTTCAAGAGCTGCCATATCGGCTTCGCCCGTTTTCATGTTTCCAAGCTCTTGTTTTGCATAATCGCATTGAACATCAACAACAACACAATCAGCAAGTTTTAAACAATCGCTGTTATATGTAGCAATAAGAGTTTTTTTATTATTAACGCATCTCTTAATCAATATATCTACTTCAGGGTCTTCAGCTTTTACAGATGATTCACCTCTGTTTAATACTGGAATTTTCCAGTAACTTCTAAGGCTTGGTCTTTGGCATCCGATTACAAATTTACTTGGATTATCGTTTTCGTCTTCAGTATCAGCTACAATTGCTGCCATAACTGCTCCAACAAAACCAACACCCATCACAACAACAATTTCTTTACCTTCTTTACGAGCTTTATTAACCTGATCTTCAAGTTGTTTGAATTCTTTTGCATAATCTTCCTTTTGAGGAATTGCAAATTTTTCACCGGCTGGACTAACCGAATAAGATATATCTTTATTTTTTTCCATGTTAATTTAATTGTAATTTTTAAATTGAATTTATTTTCAGAGTTTTAATGGGCGGCAAAATAATGACATTTTATCCAAAAATAAAAATATTTCTACCTTATCTTTGCATTAAAGTTTTTTTCAAAAGCAGATATAAGCCTGTTCATAACCTTATCAACAATTTTATCTGTTAAAGTTTTTTCAGGATTTTGCAAGATAAAACTGACAGCATAAGATTTTTTACCTTTTTCTATTTTATCTCCTTCGTAAATATCAAATAAATTAACTGATTTTAATAATTGTTTTTCAGTTTGATAAGCAAGTTTTTCAATATCTTCAAATTGGATATTTTTATCAATTAAAAGTGCAAGATCACGTCTTACTTCAGGATATTTGGAAATTTCATGATATTTGAGTTTATTATCCTTTACTGCATCCAATACCAAATCCCAGTTAAAATCAGCATAAAAAACTTCTTGTTTTATTCCGAAATCTTTCAAAGGATTTTTTGAAACAGAGCCAAATTCAACAAGTTCTGATTTTTTTAAGGTATATAACATACCCTCCTGAAAATTGCTTGAAGTTTTTAAACTTATTTCCATTTTTGAAGTATCAATACTTAGTCGCTTCAGAATATTATTTACAAATGCTTTTAAATAATAAAAATCAACTATATCAGGGCTTGCCGACCAGCTTTCTTTATGTTTTTGACCAGTTATAAACAAAGTTAGATGTTTGGTTTCAAAATATTTTGTTAAGGGATTATCTTTAATAAATTTATCAAAATCATAAAAATATATATTTCCAAATTCAAATAATTTTAAATCAGTAATTTTTCTGTTTTGGTTATAAGCAACGGTTTCTAATCCGCCAAAAAACAATGACTGCCTTAAAACATCCAGATCATTACTAATGGGATTCAGAATTTTAATATCATTTTTCTTATCAAAAACATCATTTTTTTCAATATAAGCCGAATTAATAAGAGAATTATTAATAATTTCCGAAAAGCCGTTATCACATAAATAACCGGAAATTAAATTCTGAATTTTTTCTTTATCAGGTTTTGAACTGAACGACAGTGAAGATTTTACTTGGTTTGAAAATTCAACATTATTATACCCGTATATTCTTAAAATCTCTTCAATAATATCGGCCTCACCTCGTACATCAACTTTAAAAGTTGGAATTGATAATTTTAATCCTTCAACTGATTCCTGAATAATATCTATGCCTAAATCGTTTAGAATATTTTTAATTATTTTTCTTTCAATAGATTTACCTATCAGGCGATCAATATTTTTGTAGAAAACATCAATAGTCCACTTGTTAATTGGTCCGGGATATACATCCATTATTTCAGATGAAATACTTCCGCCCGCAATTTCTTTAATTAGCATGGCTGCCCGTTTTAGAGCATAAACAGTAATGTTAGGGTCAGCACCTCTTTCAAATCTGAATGAAGCATCGGTTTGCAGAGCATGATATTTTGATGTTTTACGGATTGTTTTCGGGTCGAAATAAGCACTTTCCAAAAAAATGTTTTTTGTTTTTTCAGTAACTCCTGATTTAGTACCACCAAATACTCCGGCAATACACATTCCTTCAGATTCGTTGCAAATCATCAGGTCACCTTTAGTAAGCTCTCTTTCAATTTCATCAAGAGTAGTAAATTTTGTGCGTTGAGCCAGTTTTTTAATAATTACTTTTTCTCCGCGAATTTCATCAGCATCAAAAGCGTGTAATGGTTGTCCTGTTTCAAAAAGAACAAAATTTGCAATATCAACAATATTATTAATTGGTCGTACTCCAATTGTTTTTAAATGATTTTTTAGCCACTGGGGGGATTCTTTAACCTGAATGCCTGAAATTGTTATTCCTGAATATCTCGGACATGCTTCTGTATCTTCAATAATAACATCAATTTCTCTTTTATGATTATCAATTTTAAAATCTTTAACAGAAGGGATTTTTAATTTCGATTTACGATTAGAATTTAAACAGTTAAAAACAGCTACAAGATCTCTTGCAACGCCAATATGGGAAGTTGCATCGGAACGGTTAGGTGTTAATCCGATTTCATAAATATAATCGTTTTCAATTTTAAAATATTCTTTGGCTTTAACTCCAATCTCTGCATTTGGGTCAAGTATCATAATGCCTTCGTGAGATGTTCCTAAACCGAGTTCATCTTCGGCACAGATCATTCCTTCGGAAATCTCACCCCTGATCTTTGTTTTTTTAATCTCAAAAGATTGATCTTCAAAATAAAGTGTTGTACCGATAGTGGCAACAATCACTTTCTGTCCGGCAGCAACATTAGGTGCACCGCATACAATATTTAATAATTTGTCGCTACCAACATCAACAGTAGTCAAACTTAATTTATCGGCATTGGGATGTTTTTCTTTTGTTATTACCTCACCAATTACCACTCCTTCCAATCCTCCTTTTATTGATTGATATTTTTCAAGACCTTCAACTTCTAAACCGCAATCAGTAAGCAATTCCGACAGCTTTAAAGGTTCAAAATTAATATCAATGTATTTTTTTAGCCAGTTGTATGAAATTTTCATTCCTGTAAAATTTTAATTATTGGTTGACTGCAAATTTAATGATATTTGAGAAATTATTAGCTTATCAATCCCCAATTTACTTTATTTTTTTCAAATGATTTTAATTGTTTTGCAAGTGGGAAATTTTCTTTATGTTCTAAATTCGGGTCATTTTTCAGAATTTCAATTGCAAGGTTTCTTGAGTATTTTAATATTTTTTCATCTTTTATCAAATCGGCAATTTTCAAATCAAGGATTCCGCTTTGTTGTGTTCCCTGAATATCACCAGGACCTCGTAATTTAAGGTCAACATCGGCAATTTCAAAACCATCGGAAGTTCTCACCATAGTTTCAAGTCTTTTTTTCCCATCATTAGTGAGTTTATAATCTGTCATTAAAATACAATACGATTGGTCAGCTCCTCTGCCAACTCTTCCCCGTAATTGATGAAGCTGCGATAATCCGAACCTTTCGGCATTTTCAATTATCATAACACTTGCATTCGGAATATCAACTCCAACTTCAATAACAGTAGTAGAAACCATAATTTGTGTTTCTCCACGGATAAATCGCTGCATTTCAAAATCTTTATCTGCCGACTTCATTTTCCCGTGAACTACACTCACAGCGTATTCAGATAATGGAAATTCTCTTACAATACTTTCATAACCATCCATTAAATATTTTAAATCCAATTTTTCAGATTCTTCAATTAAAGGGTAAACAACATAGATTTGCCTGCCTTCTTTAATCTTTTTCTTAATAAAACCAAATACTTTCAACCTTTTTGAATCGTAAAGATGATAAGTTTTAACAGGTTTTCTGCCCGGAGGTAGTTCGTCAATTATTGAAAAATCAAGGTCTCCATATAGAGTCATAGCTAAAGTACGTGGTATTGGCGTTGCTGTCATCACCAGTATGTGTGGTGGGATAATATTTTTTTTCCAGAGTTTTGCACGTTGAGCCACTCCAAAACGATGTTGTTCATCAATAATTACCAGTCCGAGATTTTTAAATTTTACAGTTTCTTCAATTAATGCATGCGTTCCGATTAAAATTTGCAAATTGCCGTTAAGCAAATTTTCGTTAATAATTTTTCTTTTTGATGTTTTGGTTGATCCGGTAAGCAGTTCAACTGAAATATCCATTCCCTTAAGCATTTTTGAGATTGTTTCAAAATGTTGGGTGGCAAGTATTTCAGTTGGTGCCATTATACAAGCCTGATAATTATTATCAAGGGCAATTAAAATTGACATAAGGGCAACAAGGGTTTTGCCGCTACCAACATCGCCCTGCAACAGCCTGTTCATTTGTTTTCCTGAGCCAATGTCTTTGCGGATTTCTTTGATGACTTTTTTTTGTGCATTTGTTAATTCAAACGGAAGATTGTTTTTAAAAAAGTAATTAAAATAATCTCCAACAACAGAAAAAGCGTGTCCTTTTATTTTTTGAATTCGGATGTATTTTTGTTTTAACAACCGCAACTGAATAAAAAATAATTCTTCAAATTTCAATCTTGCCTCAGCTTTTTGTAAAATATTTTGATTTTCGGGAAAATGAATATTAATCAATGCTTGTTCTCTTGAGATTAGTTTAAGGTTCTGAATGATATTTTCCGTGAGATTTTCATGAATTTCCCCGTTAATTTTCAGGACAAGATTTCCGATTAATTTACTTATACCTTTACTGCCTAATCCTCTTGATTTAAGTTTTTCAGTAGAACTGTAAAAAGCCTGAAAAGATTTGCTTAATGAATCGTGTTGTTCGGAAATAAGTTCAA
>JADFUO010000376.1 GCA_015222115.1 Bacteroidota bacterium
TCAAATCGGCATTGAGTTTGATTTTCTTACGGATGAAGATCTAAATAAAATTGCTATAGTTTATCCATCGATATTGAAATAGACAAGTTTGAAAAATATTTTTGTAGTTACTAGTTCAGCATAGATGAAGAATCTGGAATGGTCGTGATGCCGTGCCTGCCGACAGGCAGGGGCACGGCATTACTCCACTACTCCAATTCTTCACACGGGCTGAAATGTGACAAAAATGCTAATGTAATGGAACATCATGCCATGGAAGGTTTATGCCATTTGATTAGTCTTATCTCATTTTATTGCTTCAATATTCTACTAAATCCTCATGGTTTAACCATCTTTTTATAAAATAATTTTCATGAATAATTATTATAATCGATCAATTTAGTTTCATTGGCTAAAATATCGCAAGTCGGGCAATGTTGAAAAACGTTATGATAATTGTACAATTATTTAATGAATATTATTATTACCGCCGGAATTTAATACATAATTATACATATTTTATCTAAATTTTAAAAAACGATTATGATTAACTCAAAAGCTTTATTATCTAATAATAAACAATAAGTTAGTTCACAGTAATTAATTTTATTTTATAAAATCCGGTTGTAATTTTGTTATTTTGTCGTTATATTTTACTCTGTCATTTCCAACGGCTAAAAAGTTGAATTAAATTACCATTTTGTTAATTGAAAATTTGATATAAATTATATTTTCCAAGTTGATTACAAAGGGGATTTATAATACCAACGGCTCTTCAAAATACCTAACAATTTCCCATAGCAATGGAAAAATTTAAATAGTTATTTTTAATATACGATATGCCTTAGACCTGACAGGTTTTCGAAAACCTGTCAGGTCTGGGAAAAATTAAATTTATCAACCAGCTATTTGGAGGCATTATGATTCGTAATTTTACCATTTTATTGTTTGTTCTTTTATTTAGTTTTTCATTTATGTATGCAAAAGATAAGAAAATTAACAAAAAACTGCATCAGGAAAAACGAAGCAATTATACAATTTTAAAAACAATCCATGAACCGGCGGAGGCAGTTTATAATAATGATAATAATGTAAGTTCTAATTCTTCTTCCATGAATAAAGGTCGGTTAATAACAAAAACTGCAAATGGATACACGCATGTTTTAATTGATTCATCTCGTAACGGTTACGGCTGGTTGAATTCTTCAATACGTTCCATAGACCGTTTTTGCGGAATAGACGCCTTTGATCAGGACGTCGATTTTCTGCTTCTTGCTTACCGCCAATATATAACCAGCAGTCCGGCAACTGGTATAATTGGAGCTACGACAATTGACGTCGCCAACGGTCTTAATGGAGCGCCGACCTACCGGCATGTCGAATTAAATCAGGATTTATATGAAGGTACGATTGGCGGGCGTTATCCAGGAGTTGTAGCTTTAGAACGTCCGTTTATTGCTTTTAATCAATATATAAGCGGCGATGCCAACACTACCCCGGCAATATCAAGTCCTTATCTTAAAACTGATTATGGATCTTATGGCGTTTATGGCGGCGCATTTACACCTTCTCGCAAAATGGA
>JADFUO010000377.1 GCA_015222115.1 Bacteroidota bacterium
CTGAGATAATATGTAAAAGTATTAGTAACCGATTGGGTCATCTTCCTGTTGATAACCTGAATACTGGAACTTGAAGATGTATTCGGACCTGATAACACCAAAAAATCGTTTAAAGCAGGACCGCGAAAATTTGTTCCCTGAGCATTCAATGTGTATGTCAATTGAAATTGCTCACCAACTTCCACAACCTTACGTGTTGAAGCTGAGAACTTAACTTCATCAGCCAATACTGGTTTTGAAAAGAAAATTAAAATAAGTATAAATATTTTAAAAAATACTTTCATTAATTTATCAGATATTAAATCAAACGCAAAATTATACAATTTCTGATTATAAAGTTTTGCTGTGATATATTGTATTTTCTATTGTTTTAAATTTCTTCTGAACATTTATTAATAAGGCTAAGGCTCCATACGGACTCCTTTCAGTCGTAAGGCTGAGGCTAAGGATAAGAAGATAAAACAAAATTCAAAACTTGTTTGTAGGATAATATTCAAATTAAAAATTAAAAAATTCCAATTACCAATCTTTTTCGGTTTTTCTGCCTCTTACACTTTTAGCTTTTTCTTTTTTCAGTTTTTCCAGAGTCTTTTTTTCATCATTTTTTAATGCCTCAAGCATTCTTTCGGCATCTTCCTTAGAAATCTGTTTTGGTTGTTGTTGTTGCTGTTGTTGCTGATTGCCTTGCTGTTGTTCTTTTTCTTGCTGATCCTGATTTTGTTTTTCTTCATCCTGTTTATCCTGATTTTCTTCCTTATTCTGATCTTGTTGTTGCTGTTCGTCCTTTTTATCCTGACTTTCCTGATCTTTTTGCTGGTCCTGTTTATCCTGATCTTTTTTATCCTGATCTTCGTTTTTATCCTTATTTTGCTGTTGTTGTTGCTGTTGCTGAAGTTTTTTCCTTGCGTATTCTAAATTATATTTTGAATCAATATCATCAGGATTATTGCGAAGTGCATTTTTGTATACCTCAATGCTTTCCTCATATTTTTTTGCTTCCAGCAACGAATTGCCAAGATTATAAAATGATTCGCCTTTTAAAGTTTTTTCCGGTTGTTTTACAGTAAGGTTATTAAATATTTTTGCCGATTCTTCATAATTTTCCTGTTGGTATAAAGCGTCTCCAAGATTGAATTCTCCTTTGTAAGAATCTTTATTAACTTCAAGAGCCTTCCTGTATTCAACTTCAGCTTCCTTGAATTCTTTTTCTTCATACAACCTGTTCCCATTGCGAATTAATTTGGCTTCATTCTGAGCAATGGTTGAAAGGGAAAAGATCAATATTATTATTAATGTAATTTGTTTCATCCTATTAAAATTCATTTTATCCAAACAACTTAATTTTCCCTGCCCATTTACTTTTTCTTTCAAAAATAAATAGTTCCAGGATTAAAATTACAAGACAAATACCGATAAAATATTGAAACCTGTCTTCATAATCTGAAAACATTTTACTTTCAAATTCGGTTTTTTCCATTTCATTTATTTCGTTAAATACTTTTTTTAATCCTGCCTTAGTATTATTTGCCCTTATATAAACAC